>JAKAOC010000063.1 GCA_021823385.1 Actinomycetes bacterium | reverse complement strand
GCGGTGACGCCTCGGTCCGCGAGCTTGAGCGCGATTGGGGCCATGGACTCGTTCCAACCCACGCCTTCGGCAACGAAGCAGAAGTCAATGTCCAGCACCTCGCGGCCCACAAACACCGACGAGAAGCCATAGGCGGCAATCTTCTCCTCCAGGACCCGGCCGATCACGTCATTACGCGTGACCGCGGCGAAGGCTCGCCCCAGCGAATAAAGATGCCCCGCCGCAAGTCGTAGTATGCCGTAGGCAGGGACCGGCGCGTCGGCGGCCTTATCCAAGCCCGGATCGAGGACGCAGTCGGGAAGCACCGCGTCAAAGTACTCGGAACTCGTACGAGCGATCTCCTCCCAAGTGAGCCTCTCAGAGGCCGCGATCTCCTCGAAGGAGTCGAAGCGGAGCGGCGCATCCTCGCCTTCGAGGTTGACGAGGACGATCTCCATTCCCGGCGCGGCGAGCGCGGAGTAGCGCGCCTGGCGACGCACCATCTCCTCGTCGTCCAGGCGAAGCGGGGCAATGGTCTTGACTCTCAGCACTTCAAACCTCCAAGTTCTCGGCCTCAAGTGCGGCCGCTGTGCGCAGGCCGGAGAGTGACCCTCGAACAGGGGTTCCACCAGACAACAGCAGCTCGGTCGCTTCAGAAGCCCGCGCCGCCAGCTCGGGCCCGAGCAGCCGCTCGGCCTTGGCCTCTATCGCCCCCTGATCAAGCGGCCGGTACGCGGAATCGCCGACCGGGTTCTCCGCCTCTAGGACGGTCTTCTCCCCGGACTTCCAGATGATGGTCATACGGGTCATCCTCCGCGCCGGAAGCTCCCGGTCAAACTCGGGGTTATGCGCCACCTCGACCTTGGCGGCCAGGTCATGGCGCTCTTGAAGGGAGCGCTGCTCAAGTCCAAAGTCGACGGGAAGGCAGTGGCCCACCCCGAGAGCGGTCGCCACGACGCAAGGGATCGAGAACATTGCGGCAAGCCGAGTGGGCCATTCCAATGAGCGCAAGCCGGCCCCTAAATGATGCGTCTCCACGAGGATGGAATCGAGGTCCTCACTCCGGACTTCTCCACGCTCCGCGAAGATGCCTAGGGCCAGGTCAGCCGCGGGGTGGGTGTACGAGCATGACGAATGGACCTTGAAGTAGCCACTGTCCAGGAACCAGCTGCGAGCGAGCCCATCGAGAAGCACCTGGGCGTCGATGTCGCCCAGGATTCCGCCGAGCGACTCGGCCGCTGGTGCGAAGATCGGTGTGTTCCCGCTGCCTGCCGCCACCGCGGCCGCCCAAATCCCCGACGCGTTGGAGGCACCGACCCATGCATTGCGGATCCACATCCCGTTGGTTGCGACACTGAATGGCGTGGCGAGGGCGAGGGCGCCGGCATTGTCGATTGCCGCGGCGATGCCCCGGGCATCCGCACCCATCAGCTTGGCCGCCGCGGCTGCAGCTCCCACGGCGCCCCAGTTGCCGTGTGGATGCACCCCGGGCTTCAGACGCACCGCCGCGCCAAAACGGCTGGCGACCTCGTGCCCGGCCACGAAGGCCGAGAGCGCCTCGGGCGCACCCGCGTCGAGTTCCTCAGCAAGGGCCAGGATGGCGGGAAGAACATGCGCACTGGCGTGACCACGAATGCTCTTGTTCCCTTCGTCGAGCTCCAGCGCAACCATTGCCGTTCCGTTCAGCCAGGCGGCATCAACCACCCCGAACCGCTTTGCTAACCCGAAAACGCTCGACCTCCCGTCGGGTGCCGGAACCGCGTTGGCGATGGCGCGGGACTCGGGGAGGAGTCCGCCGGACACCAGAACGGCCAGGGAGTCATGCAGCACCTTGCGCAGCGACGCCAGCGTCGGCTTCCCCAAATCGGTGAGCGAAAAATCAGCGGCAAAGGAGCCAAGGCGCCCGATGGCATCCCTGATGCCATCCACGTCCGCCCTCATCTGCCGCTCCTCGGCGCCCACGGCTACGATTCGCCTTGAAGGTCCAGGAACGACGGGGGTAGATAACCGTTTCTGTCGCTGACGACGGAGTCGGTGATCAAGTAGAAGCGGAAGGCCGTGCGGCCCGCGGGCCCACGCGACGCGGGTACGGGGTGCGCCTCAAACCACTTGAGGTAAGCCTGGTAGGCCTCCATATCGGCAAATTCCATCTCAGCTATGCGGTAGAACGTAAGCTGGCCGTCCGAAGTTGCGGATCCGTCGCTCGCCCTGCCCACCGGACCCAGGACTTTGTTGAAGGAGAGACGGTCGACGTGTGGATTGGCAAGGATGTCTGGCACGTGGATGTCGAAAAGCCAGTGCTCGTAGTCCTCTTCGGACACCCCTTCCACAATGTCGTAGCCCAGGATGGTCTTGACGCTCAAAGCTCCCCCACCTTCCAAGTAAAGGACTCCGCGCCGGTGCCGAAGCCTTCAACGCGCACCTGAACGGGCTGTATAACGATGCCCAACAGCTCCTCCAACACGTTTTCCCGATCCCTCTCCGGCGCCTTGGTCAACCCTTTGCCCCTCTGAATTGCCGTCCGGGTGATGAAGGTCTCGAGAAGCTCGCCATCACTCATGAAACGTGCGGTTCCGCGAAGGAAGACTGCTCGAGGAATCGTCAGGCCCCAGTCGTAGACGTGCGGCCGGTCGTTCACCGAATCAGCCGCGGGCTCGCCCAGCCAAAGAATCTCGACGTTTGGATTGCGCTGTAGTTGGCCGATCCGCCTGTGCACCTTGCGCTGCACCAGGGTGGCGCTCCAGTCCGGATTCAGCACTGCCACCATGGTCCGCCCGACTGGGAAGCCCTCCCGATTGACGGTGTAAACCTGCGCGAATCCAGCTTCTTGGACTACGAAGCGCATCGCGGCCTCTGCTACCTCAGACAGCGGGCGGATCGGAACATCTTCTCTGGGGCGCTCGTTGCGTTGGATCTTCACAGCGTGCACCCCCAGAACACTCTTGGAATCTTTGTACCGATAATCGGAATTACTGTTCCGCTAAATACTTTTAGCACTCCCGCAACCGTTGCGCAAGCAGTTTGCGGAACACTGTTCCGCAAGTCTTGCATACCACCCCTTTGCTAAAGTCGGAAAGCAGTACCGATATTCGGAACATAGACCCGGCTTCGAAACGGCGGGCGATCGGAGGCAACCATGAGCGGAGAGGGAAGGGCGGGCGGCGAAAGGGACAGTCTGAGGCCCGATCTGGTGGTTGCAGGGGCGGGCGGCGGCCTAGCCGGTGCATTGCGAGCAGCCGAGCTGGGTCTTCGGGTTTTGGTTGTCGAAGCCAGCCAACACTACGCACACGGGAATAACACCTCGATGTCGACCGCCATGGTTCCCGGCGCGGGCAGCCGGTGGCAGAAAGAGGCGGGAATCGACGACTCCCCGGAAATCTTCCTGGCCGACGTGATGGCGAAGACCAAGGGCAACGCCGACCAAACCGTATCCCGCGCACTCACGGGGGTAGGGGCACGCCTGGTCGCGTGGCTTGCAGACTACGTGGGCCTCCCGATGGAGCTTGCAACCGACATCCCCTACCCGGGTCACACCAACTTTCGCTGCCATACGGTCCCAGGACGCAGCGGCACAAAAATGCTGGCCGGTCTGATTGCGAAAGCCGAGGCTGATCCGAAGATCGACATCCTCGCTCCGGCGCGGCTAGTTGATGCGCGGCCCACCCGCGAAGGCTTGGCGGCCCTGATCGAGTTCCCCGACGGCTCTCAAGAGGCCATCGAGTGCGGGTCACTTCTCCTCGCAACCAACGGATTCGGGGCCAACCGGGAGTTGGTGGAGCGCTACATCCCGGAGATAGCGGAAGCGACCTACCATGGGAGCGCAGAGTCCAGGGGCGACGGACTGCGCATCGGACTGGGGCTCGGGGCGGATGCAGACTGCCTCGACGCCTACCAGGGCCATGCGGCGCTGGCCGTGCCGTACGCAACACTTTTAGGTTGGGCGACCATGATGCACGGTGGCATCCTCGTGAACTCCGAGGCCAGGCGCTTCGGGAATGAGTCACGCGGGTACTCCGAATACGCGGCAGAAGTGCTGGCGCAGCCGGGCGGCACGGCAATCGCCATAATCGACGAATACGTCTTTGAAAAGTGCCAGCCCTTCGACGACTTCCGCGCCACAGTCGAGGCCGGCGCGCTCCGGTGGGCAAATAACGTCGAGGAGCTCGCGGAGCTTTTCGGACTGGACGGAGCCAGGCTTTCCGCGACCCTGGCCGAAGCTCGGGCCTGCTCGGAAAACGGGACTGAGGACGGTTTCGGCCGCAGCTGGTGGCCGCACACCCTTAGCGGCCGGCTAGGCGGCGTTCGGGTCACGGGCGCTCTTTTCCACACCCAAGGTGGTCTCCGTGTCGACGAGCACGCAGCTGTCCTTCGCGAGGACGGCACTCGCGTCGAGCATCTCTACGCCTCCGGCGGCGCAGCGGTAGGCATGTCGGGGCACGGTGCGTCCGGATATTTGGCCGGCAACGGCCTGCTGCCTGCCCTTGGACTCGCCTTCCTCGCAGCAGAAGAGGTGGCGCGACTGGCGGGGAGGGTATCGTGAGCGGCGAGGTGCCACGACATCGCGAGGCGGGGCGATACCGCTCTATGCTCTTCGTGCCTGCCACCAGCGAAGAGAAGCTCGCCAAGATCGCCGGCTTCGGAGCGCTCCCCTGCATCATCGACCTTGAGGACTCCGTTGCCATCGCACTCAAGGAGCCCGCGCGCGCCATCGCTGCTACCCACATTGCCGCCATGGGCGGTTCTGAGTACCTCTGGGTCAGGATCAATGCCCTGTCCTCCGTTTGGGGGCAAGCGGACATCGCAGCCGTTGCGCTCCCAGGGCTGGAAGGACTCGTCGTTCCCAAGGTCGAGGAAGCCGACCAGCTCATGCACATAGACCAGCTGCTCCGCTCAGCCGAGCATGAGCACGGGATGGAGCTGGGAACCGTCAAGGTGATGGCGACCATCGAGACTGTTCGGGGACTGGCCAACGCCCGTGCCGTCGCGGCGGTCGGCGGACGGCTGGAGCGGTTGGGTTTCGGGGCCGGTGACTACTCCCGCGACCTGGGCCTCGAATGGCCGGATCCTGACGGCCTCTCACCGACACTCGAGGCGGCCAAGATAGAGCTGGTCATCGCCTCTCGGCTGGCCGGACTACTTCCCCCCGACGACGGCTCCTACCCCCGCTATCGCGACCCCGAGGGTCTACGGGCCGAGGCGCTGCACGCCAAGCGGCTGGGTTTCGGGGGCAAGCATGCCATCCATCCCGCCCAGATTCCCGTCATCGAAGAAGTCTTCCAACCCGGGGCCGAGGCGCTGGAACGTGCACGCCGAATAGTTGCCGCCTTCGAGGAGGCCGAGTCCGACGGCCGCGCTGCGGTCGGCCTCGACGGAGTGCTCATCGACTACCCGGTCGTCTACCGCGCCATGGAGCTGCTCGGCATCCGGCGGCCCCCCGGAACGAAAGGCGGACCAGAGTGATCGAGCGCCGGCCGCCGTCGTCCCTGTGGGAGCATTTCCTCAGTCCCGAGGAGAACGAGCGGGTCACCCGCAGCGGCTTCGCAAGGCGTGCAGGCGCGGGCGCCAGGCCGGCGCTCCTTGTCATCGACGTGCAGAAGTACATGGTCGGTTCAGCCGAACTCAAAGACGAGGAGCTGGCCGTATACCCTTCCTCGTGCGGCGCGGCCGGACGCCTGGCCCTCGAGCCGACGCGAGCCCTGCTCGGCGCCGCACGGCGTGCAGGGGTTCCGGTCGTCTACACGAAGTTTGAGCTGGCCACGGATGGTAGCGATGCCGGCGTCTACGCGCGAAAGCGTACCCTCCTGCCCATCGAAGGATGGTGCCTGGAAGGCAGTCTCGGCGCGGAGATAGCCGACGAGGTCGCGCCGCAGAAGGGCGACCTCATACTGGTGAAGAAGAAGCCCTCGGCCTTCGCGGGCACCCACTTGCTGCAGTTGCTCATCGACCGCGGGGTCGACACCGTTATAGTGACCGGTGGCTCTACATCGAATTGCGTCCGCGCAACAGTTGTGGATGCGGTCTCGCTGAACTTCCGCGCGCTGATCCCGGCCGACTGCGTGTTCGACCGCTTCGCGGCCTCCCATGCCATCTCACTCTTCGATCTGGACCGCCAATATGGAGACGTCATGTGGTCGGAAGACGTTGCCGCATACCTGCAGGGCATCGGGGACGTACCATGATGGAGCCTCGCGACCTTGTGGGCTATGCCCCGGGGCAGCCGCAGGGTTCGTGGCCGAACGGCGCGTTCCTCGCGCTAAACATCGCGTTGAATGTCGAGGAGGGATCAGAGCGCTCACCCCTTGAAGGCGACTCCGCCAACGAAGGGCTTTCGGAGGTGCCTCGCACCCTGTCTCCTGGGGTGCGTGACCTCGCCACCGAGTCGGTCTACGAGTACGGCAGCCGTGTCGGTGCGCTCAGACTCCTGCGCCTTTTCGACCGTATTGGCGTCGAAATCACCGTCTTCGCCGCTGCCCAAGCGCTGGAGCGCAACGCTCCGGTGGCGGAGGCGATCGCGCTCTCCCCCCACGAAGTTTGTGCACACGGATACCGCTGGACGGAAGCCTGGACCATGGACGGCGAACAGGAAAGAGAGGCGATCGCCCGCGCCGTGGCAAGCATCGAGGCAAGCGTAGGAAAGCGGCCAGTTGGCTGGTACAGCCGCTGGATGCGCTCCGAGCGCACCCGCAGGCTGCTCGTGGAGGAGGGGGGCTTCATTTATGATTCCGACGCCTACAACGATGACACGCCATACTACGTGAAGGTCGGCTCAGCCGATCACCTGGTGGTGCCCTACTCCTTGACGTACAACGACGCGCAGTACTCGTACGGTCATCTGGCCAGCCCGTCGGACTTCACCGACCTCACCGTACGCGCGGCCTCGTACATGCTCGCCGAGGATGACGGGGTTCCCCGCCTCCTCTCCATCGGCCTGCATCCTCGCCTCTCGGGACAACCCGGGCGTGCTTCGGCCGTGGAGGAGACCGTCGATCGGATCTTGGGACTCGGCAATGTCTGGATCGCCACAAGGCGGCAGATCGCCGAGTTCTGGCTGAGAGAGCATCCGGCAAAGTAGCCACTTGGCTCAGTAGACCGGAACAGCCCTTCCGTCAAGATCCACCAGCACTCGACCTCCCAGGGGGCGTGCAAGGCGCACATCGACTGCGCGCTCGGCCGCGGCGAGCGTAACCCAGCCCGTCCGAGGTCCGATCCAGCGTTCGATCGGAACGACGGCGACTGCGCAATCCGATTCGAACGCGTTCGCACTCTCATAAGCCGCCAAGTTGACCGGCCAGCTCGTGAAGCGGAACGTGAGGGTCATGCCGTCCCCTGAGACACTGCTCGGAAGCGCGAACTGATGCGGTCCACGGCTCGGCAACGGCACCTCCCACGAAGGCTCCCAGCAATCATGCCGGGCGGAGCGTGTCAGGACGGCAACCGGGCCCAGCGCACCCTCCACATCAAGGATCCACGCGGGTAGGGCACGCTTTCCTCGGTCGGTCATGAATTCGGCTTCGCCGAGGATAGCCGACCTGAGCGCAAGGACACGGCCGCGTCGCGACGCTGAGCGTTCACCGCTCGACTCCCGCAGCAGCTCGTAAGGCTCTCTAGGCACACCTTCGGCGGGCTCGATATCGCCGCGTTCGAAGGCGAGCTTGGACTCCCCGTCCTCGAAGCCCTGACCGGGAATCACCGTAGGTCCCACCAGCACTACCGGTCGCGGCGAAGCACCCACCGGGAAGGCGCTCCAGCGTTGAAGGGCCTCCAAAGCGGTACGGCGCTGATCGGGCAGGTTCTTGCTGTCGTCGCCTCGCTCTGGAACTTGATTCATCATCCCTTGCCTAGCACAAGGTCGGGGCCATAACGGTCCCGACCGAGCCAGGGCTTCCCGACCCGCTCGCCGCGGACCCGTACCGTTGGTTCTTGCCATCTTTAAAGTTCTGCCATCCACGAGCCGACCTAGGGATGTGGAAATCGACCTGGTCATCGTCACCGACGAGCAGACATCCAGCAGCGACTTCGTCCGCCTCGCCCAATTGGCCGCCGGAGCGGGAAAACTGCTGGCATCGGTCGATTGCGTTCCTTTGGATGAGCGCTCCGCCACCCTTTGGGCGGCGGTTCGAGAATCCCATTTCCTCGCCGGCCGCGTGCGCAGTTCGGCAGCCGGGGCCGCCGGAGCCGATGAGGCCCTCTCCAGGGCGGTCGAGGGAGGCAGCGGTCGAATCATTGCCGTATCCGAGCTGCACGATACCGACTTGTGGCGCCTTCTGCTTGCGGCGAGCGCGGCACGGGAAAACGATGTCATCTCGCTCGGCGCTTTCCCCATAGAGGGCAGCGGCGGAATCGGCCTCGTGATACCACGGGCAAAATGGTCACTGCCAGACTCGAGCATTGCGGCCCGCGAAGCTCGGGCACTTATCGAGACGCTCGGTGGACACCTTTTAGGCTTGGCACCGCCTGCGCCCTACCCTGAGGTCACCAAGATCTGGGTCGTCGGCGCGCGTCCCGACCATGCGATCTGCGCCGAGATGCAGCCAGGCACTCCTCCGGTGCTGACCGTCGTGGTTCCCACCCTTGACGCAGCCTCCGGCCGGTGCGGCCGGCTCCTGGCGTCGCTGCGGCAAAACACCTGCGTCCCCTATCAAGTCGTCCTAGTGGACAACGGCAACGCGCCCCAGGGGTATACGACACCGGTCAACACGGCTCTTGTCGCAGCCCAAACCGAGTACGTGGCCGCCATCAACGACGACGTCGAAGTGCAGGACGGATGGTGGGAGCCGTTGCAAGCAGCTCTTGACGCGGGCCACGCCCTTGCCTTCCCTGAAACCGTAGGAAACGACCGGCCGCCCTATTTCGCCTGGTGCTTCGCCATGAGGCGGGCCACGGTGGAAGCTCTCTCACGCCCCAGGGGGGACTTCTTCGACCCCACGTTCTCGGTCTGGTATCAGGACACCGACCTCTTCCTGCGACTGAAGGCCCTTGGCGAGACACCACACCATGTTCCGGCGAGCAGGATCTCGCATGCGGAATCGGCAACCATAGCGACCGATGATCCGGTTCTCAAGCCTTGGATACGGCAGCAAATCGAGATTGACCGAGCCCGATTCGTCGAGAAGTGGGGGGA
>JAKAOC010000062.1 GCA_021823385.1 Actinomycetes bacterium | reverse complement strand
CGCCTACGATCGGATGATTTCCGACTGGCTCGCGGGCGAATCGGGGGCGCTTCCGGAGCGGATCGGCCTGCGCCTGGAGAAGGCTCGCGGATTGCGCTACGGCGAGAATCCTCATCAGAACGGGGCCCTCTATTTCTCGCCGGCGCGGGAGAGCTGGCTGCGCGGCCTCAAGCAACATTCGGGCATGGAGCTCTCATATCTGAACCTTTTCGACGCCGATTCCGCCTGGAGGCTTGTGCACGAACTGACAGGCCCCTCGCGCCCTGCGGCGGTGATCGTCAAGCATGCGAACCCCTGTGGAGCCGCGGTCTCGGATGCGGGAATCTCTGAGGCCTATCGCCTGGCCTTCGAAGCCGACCCCATCTCAGCCTTTGGCGGGATCGTCGCCCTCAATCGCGAGGTCGATTCCGAGCTCGCCGCCGAGCTCGCCGCCAACCCGAAGGCCGACGTCGTCATCGCCCCGGGTTACGCCGAAGGCGTGGTGGAGATGCTGGCCGCCAAGCGCAAGAACACGAGGCTGATAGAAGCACCCGCGCCCGAGGCGCCCGGACTGCAGATCCGCTCGCTGGGTAACGCGTTCCTGGTGCAGGAGCCCGACCGCTTCCTGGCCGAGGCCTCGGGCTGGAAGGTGGTCACCAAGGTCGCCCCCACGCCCGAGCAGATGCGGGATCTGGCCATGGCTTGGAAGGTATGCGCGCGCACCGGGTCCAATGCCATCGTGGTCGTCAAGGACGAGATGGCTGTCGGGATAGGTGCCGGGCAGCAGAACCGGCTGGATTCGGCACGCATCGCCACCACCAAGGCAGGCGAGCGGGTGGTCGGATCGGCCGGCGCCTCCGACGCCTTCTTCCCGTTCCCCGACGGGATGCTGGCCCTGGCCGAGGCGGGAGTGGCCGCTATCATCTCCCCAGGCGGCTCGATAAACGACTCCAAGGTCATCGAAGCCGCCGACGAGGCGGGGGTTGCCATGGTCTTTACCGGCGAACGCCACTTCAAGCACTGAGAGGCCCGAAATCATGACTGCCAAGATTCTCGACGGCAATGCCGTCGCCGCCTCGATCAAAGAGAAGGTCAAGGCCGGCGTCGCCGAGCTAGCCGCCGTTGGCAAGGGGGTGGGGCTTGGGACCATCCTGGTGGGTGACGACCCCTCCAGTGCCAAATACGTAGCCATGAAGCACCGTGACTGTGAAGAGGTGGGGATCGCGTCGATCCACCGCCACCTTGCCGCTGACATCTCCCAAGCCGAACTCATGGCGGTTATCGACGAGCTCAACTCTTCGGACGAGGTGGACTCCGTACTCTTGCAGCTTCCGCTTCCCTCGGGGCTCGACCAGCTCCAGGCGCTGCTTGCTATCTCGCCGGCCAAGGACGTGGACGGCCTTCACCCCGTGAATCTGGGCAAGCTGGTCATGAACGAGCCCGGCCCCCTTCCCTGCACGCCTGCCGGCATAGTCGAACTTCTCACCTTTTACGGGGTCGAGGTCGAGCATCGCCACGTCGTGATGGTGGGCAGAGGGCTGACCATCGGGCGCCCGCTGGCGATGCTGCTCTCCGCCAAGCGCAAGGGGTGCAACGCCACCGTCACCATTGCTCACACCGGCACAGCGGACTTGGGGGAGATCACCCGCCAAGGAGACATCGTCATCGCCGCGGCCGGCGTCGCGGGCCTCATAAAGGGCGACATGATCAAGCCCGGCGCGGTCGTGGTCGGTGCCGGAACGCCGTTCGTCAACGGCAAGCTCTCCTCGGACCTGGACCCCTCGGTGGCCGATGCCGCCTCCGCAGTGACGCCGACCATCGGCGGGGTCGGGCCGATGACCCGGGCCATGCTGCTGGTGAACGCCTTACGGGCCGCCAAGGCCAGGGTGGCAGGTGAAGATGCGGGTTGACGAGCTGATCGCCAACCGAACCAGGCCTCTCTTCTCGGTCGAGCTCTGGCCACCTCGTTCACCTGCGGCAGAAACGCGGCTTCAGGCGGCACTGTCGGAGCTATCGCGACTGAAGGTCGACTTCGCCTCGATCACCTATGGCGCGGGCGGCTCGACACGCGAGCACACCCACGAGCTGGTGACACGGCTTCGGCGTGACTACGGGCTTCTGCCGGTTGCGCACCTGGTGACAGCAGCCCACACCCAGGATGACCTCGAGTCCATCCTGGAGCGCTACGCGAGCCAGGGGATCGAGAACGTGCTGGCGCTCCGCGGCGACCCTCCCTTGGAGGCGAGCTGCGCTCTCGCTCCCGGCGAGTTCAACCATGCAATCGATCTTGCCCGCCTGGCGAGCCGCAAATACTCCATGTGTGTCGGCGTGGCCGCCCACCCCGAAGGGCATCCCGAGGCTCCCAGCTTTGAGGTGGACATGGATCGTTTGGCGGAAAAGCTCGAGGTGGCGGACTATGCCATCACCCAGTTCTTCTACACCGCCGACAGGTACGCGCGCCTCCGGGACGCGCTGGCCAAGCGAGGGATCGACAAGCCGGTGCTTCCCGGCATCATGGCTCCAACCAGTCTCTCGACGTTGCGGCGCATGGCCGAGCTCTCGGGTACGCCGATACCGGCAAAGGTGGCCGCCAGGCTCGAGCGATATGAGGGTGACGCGGCTGGCTTCCAGGCCGAGGGGACCAGGATCGCCATCGAGCTGTGCACCGAGCTTCTGGCCATGGGGGCGGAGGGCCTGCACGTCTTCACGATGAACCAGGCCGCCACCACCGTAGCGATACACGAAGCGGTTTTTGGTGCCAGCGGCGCCTAACGAGGTGCCGCACGGGACGCTCGTTTTAATGCCTCCGAGCAATTGGGGATAGTATCGGCCCCTATGGCAGAGAAAATCACAATGTCCCCAACTGGGGCACTCATCGTCCCCGACGAGCCGATCATTCCATTCATCGAAGGTGACGGAACCGGCGTCGACATTTGGCCGGCCGCGCAGCTAGTAATGGATGCGGCCGCCAAGAAGCATGGCAAGAAGATTGCCTGGCGTGAGGTGCTGGCCGGTGAAAAGGCCTTCAACGAGACCGGCAGCTGGCTGCCGGACGAGACCGTCGAAGCCTTCCGCGACCTTCTCATCGGGATCAAGGGCCCGTTGACCACGCCTATCGGCGGAGGGATCCGCTCCCTGAACGTGGCACTGCGCCAGATTCTCGACCTGTATGTGTGCCTGCGCCCGGTGCGTTGGTTCCAGGGTGTCCCCTCGCCGGTGTTGCATCCCGAGAAGGTTGACATGGTCATCTTCCGTGAGAACACCGAGGACGTCTACATCGGCCTGGAGTTCGAGATGGGCAGCCCGCAGGCGGTGCAGCTCATCGAATATCTGCATGACCAGTTTGGATGGGACATTCGCAAGGACTCCGGTATCGGCGTCAAGCCGGTGTCCGAGACCGGCTCCAAGCGCCTCATCCGGGCGGCTCTCAACTATGCCGTGGATCGCGGCAGCAAGAGCGTGACCATGGTGCACAAGGGGAACATCCAGAAGTACACCGAGGGCGCCTTCCGCAACTGGGGCTACGAGCTGGTGCGCGAAGAGTTTGCCGACACGGCGGTCGGCTGGGACGACTGCGGCGGCAATCCCGGCGACAAGGTTCTGGTGAAAGACGCAATCGCCGACATAACGCTGCAGCAGGTGCTCACCAGGCCTGACGAGTTCGATGTCATCGCGACCATGAACCTCAACGGCGACTACCTCTCCGACGCCCTTGCAGCTCAGGTGGGCGGGATCGGCATCGCCCCGGGCGGCAACATCAACTACGTGACCGGCCACGGCATCTTCGAGGCCACTCACGGCACCGCCCCCAAGTACGCGGGCCAGGACAAGGTCAACCCGGGCTCGGTGCTGCTTTCCGGTGTGATGATGTTCGAGCACCTTGGCTGGAATGACGCCGCGGCCGACATCGTGAGCGCGCTCGAGCGCACCATCGCCGACAAGGTCGTTACTTACGACTTCGCGCGCCTGATGAAGGACGCCACCGAGGTGAAGTGCTCAGAGTTCGCTTCCGCCATCGTCGATCGGCTCTAGTAGCCGCAATCGGGAGGGCGCCGGGGCTCCTGAGCGGAGTCCGGGCGCCCAAAGTCAAGGAGAAGAGATGAGCAAGACCCCCATTTCCGTTGCAGTGACCGGCGCCGCCGGCCAGATCAGCTATTCGCTGCTGTTCCGCATCGCCTCCGGAGCAATGTTCGGTCCGGACGCCCCGGTTGCGCTGCGCCTTATCGAGGTCGAGCCGGCGATGCGTGCGCTCGAGGGCGTGGCGATGGAACTCGACGACTGCGCCTTCCCTCTGCTAACCGGGATGGAGCTGACCGCCGATCTCGAGACCGGTTTCGACGGTGTCAACTGGGCGATCCTGGTTGGTGCGATGCCGCGCAAGGCGGGCATGGAGCGTCGTGACCTGCTCGGAGTCAACGGAGGCATCTTCGGACCGCAGGGCAAGGCGATCGCCAAGGTGGCCTCGAGTGACGTGCGCATCTTCGTCGTCGGCAACCCCTGCAACACCAATGCCTTGATCGCGAGGGAGGCGGCCAAGGGCGTGCCCGCGGAGCGCTTCTTCGCCATGACGCGCTTGGACCAGAATCGGGCGGTCAGCCAGCTTGCCCACAAGGCGGGCGTTGAGGTGTCCGACGTCAAGAACGTGGCCATCTGGGGCAATCACTCGGCCACCCAGTTCCCCGACTTTGCCAACGCCACCATCGGCGGCAAGCCGGCGACGGAAGTGATAACCGACCACGAGTGGCTCAAGGGCGAGTTCATCACCACCGTTCAAAAGCGCGGTGCCGCCATCATCGAGGCCCGCGGCGCCTCCTCGGCGGCTTCGGCCGCCAACGCGGTTGTCGACTCGGTGCGTAGCATCATCACCCCGACCCCGGCGGACACCTGCGTCTCCCTCTCCGTCCCCAGCCGTGGCGAATACGGGATTCCCGAGGGTCTGCAGTTCGGCTTCCCCGTCGTCTCGGACGGCGCGAGCTGGAAGGTGGTCGAAGGGTTCAAGGTCGACGATTTCGCCCGCTCCAAGATCGCCATAACCACCGAGGAGTTGGTGGGGGAGCGCAACGACGTTGCCGATCTCTTGAAGGGCTGAAAGGGCCTAGGCGGCCCCCCTGTTCGGGGCCGCTTAGCTGTCCGCCTGCAAGGGCTGGTTGTCGCGGCGGGGCAGTGTCCCCGCCGCTTCTTTGTCTCAGCGTCGATGATGGGTCCACCAACTTCGCCGAAAGCGGCCCTGCCGCCTGTGGCGGGCTTTCTTCGGACGTGAGAGTCAGGCTCGCCCATGGGGGACCGATGAACCCGATGTAGCGCCCGGGGAGGCGCGTTGCGGGCCGGTCCTGCGGGCCGGCGTGGGCTTGTTCGTCGGACTTGCGATGGCTCCCCATTGGCCACCTCGGCCGTCAGGCGTGCAAGGGGCGGCCGGGGCCATCGCGGGCCGGAGTACGGCGTGCAGTGACACGCTTCCGCCTTTGGGGCGGCCGCACTGCGTTATCCTGAGAGGGCGAGCGAGGAGGCGGCCCGGCCATGACGGAAAAGTTGGTCGGCGGGCTCTCGGCATTGCGTGACAAGGCGCTTCTCCTCGATAGGCAGGATCCTCTGGCGGACTTCAAGCGGCGCTTCTTTGTCGGCGATCCGGACCTTCTTTATGCAGACGGGAACTCATTGGGGCGCATGCCCGCCTCGACCGATGCGCTCCTCGAGCGTGTGGCGCGGAAAGAGTGGGGCGCCGGGCTCATCCGTTCCTGGTCGGACTGGGTGGATCTCCCTTTCGAAGCCGGAGACTTGCTGGCGGAGAAGGTCCTTGGCGCGCGGCGCGGTGAGGTCCTGGTCACGGACTCGACCACCGTGAATCTCTACAAGCTTGCTAGAGCTGCGGCGGCTATCGCGCCCGGCAGGCGCCGGGTGCTGATCGAAGCCGACAACTTTCCCACCGATCACTACGTGCTTTCCGGCCTGGCCGGGGAGCTCGGACTCGAGCTGGTCGAGGTGCCGGTGGACATCGATCAGGGGCTTGCACTTGATTCCCTGGCCGATTTCTTCGACGACGACGTCGCCTTCGCGTGCATCTCGGCGGTCTCATACCGCTCGGGCGCGCGGGTGAACATGGCCGAGGCGAACGCCATTGCGGCTTCGGTTGGTTCGCGCATTATTTGGGACCTCTCCCACGCGGGGGGCTCGGTGAAGGTCGACCTTGCCGCCACCGGCTGCGAGCTGGCGGTAGGTTGCACCTATAAGTACCTGAACGCCGGGCCTGGAGCGCCGGCCTACCTTTATGTGCGCTCGGACCTCATCCCGGCCATGGAAAGCCCGGTTCGGGGTTGGTTTTCCCAGGTTGAGCAGTTCGAGATGGAAAGCGCCTACAGCCCGCGTGATGGCATCGGGCGGTTCGGCGCCGGGACCCCAAACATCATCGGGACAGCCCTTGTGGCCCAAGGCGCGGACCTGATAGGCGAAGCCGGCATCGAACGACTGGAGGCAAAGGGGGCATCCCTCACGGGGCTGTTCATCGAGGCGGTTGATGTGGCGCTGGTGGGACGCTTGTTCAGGGTTTGCAGCCCCAGGGAGGGAACGCGGCGGGGATCCCACGTGACGCTGGGCTATCCCGGAGCGCGCGCCGTGACGCGGGCACTGATCGATGAGGCGAAGGTGGTGCCGGATTTCCGGTCGCCCGACCGTCTCCGCTTCGGCCTCGCCCCCCTTTACACGAGTCACTCCGAAGTGGTGGAGATGGTTGCGCGCACCGTGGCGCTCGCGGATTCGGGCCGGATCTAGTGCGCTCACTGGGATAGCACACACCCCGCCTCGGGGGCGGGGTGTGTATCAGGCGGGTTTGGAGCCCCGCCAATCATGCAGGGGCCCTTAAACCTCGGCGCCCAGTCCGCAGGAGTCCAGATACTTCAACTTCGCCTGGATCGCTTTTCGCCAGAGCGCCAGATCCGCCTGGAAGTGTTCCCTGTCACCGTCCTCGTAGGCATGCTCAACTTCGTAGAACGCCGCGTCCTCGGCATCAAGCAGCTCACGATAGGTAGCGAGAACGCGATCGTCGATGACACCCCGAATTGACAAGGTGACCTCCTTGATTAGAAGGGTCATTGTGATTGCCAAATCATATACCCCCTCGGCGAAGTCGACCACAAGAGTATGGCGCGGCATCGAATCCGGCCTGGTCAAAGCGCCGATTGGTGGGCTTAGCGCGGGGCCGGCCCGCGCTGGGTGAGAAAGACGATCACCGATCCGGCTGTGCCGGCGATCATGACTGCTATCAGGATCCAAGCAAGTGTCGCACGCAGGCGCAGCTGCCGACGGCGGGTTGGCGGCAAGTGGGAGCGGAAGCGCGCCGGCTGGTAGAGCCGACGAACTGCAAAGCCGCTGTCGGAGTCGATGTCCGCGCTCGAGGGCGCCACCTGGTCCCAATCCGGGCCATCCGCCCAGAACGGCACCGACCGCGTGTGCTCGGTCCAGCAGTCGCCGTCAAAGTAACGGAGCTTCTCTCCTTGGGCTGAACGAGTCCTGTACCAGCCGGCGCGTCGGGGAGGCCGCTGTGTGCCTTTGGAGCGATTGGTCATGACTCAGGCGTTCTCGCCGCGGAGCACGTCCCCGATGGTTGCGAGCTTTGAGACCTGTCCCTCCACCTTGATCAGACCTTTGGTTATTGCCTCGGGAATGTCGAGAGATCCGGCCAGAATCTCGGCCGCGGTGCTCGCCGAGGCGTGAAGTGTGATCGCGGCCTCGAACTTTTCGTCGGTGGCGAGGGCTCGAGCAAGGCCTTCGGGGAAGATGCCGACGCGGGCGCGAGCGTCCGCCGCCTGTATCTGGAGGCAGATGGATTCCCCGGGCCGACGCAGATGCTCGCGAGCCGAGACCCGCTCGGCAATCCGGATTGCCAATTCGGCAGGGGTCGGACTAGACGCGGTCATAGAGGATCGCTCGCTTCACCTCTTCGATGGACTTGGTGACGGAGATCCCCCTCGGGCAGGCCTCGGTGCAGTTGAACGCGGTACGGCAGCGCCATACGCCCGACTTTTGGTTCAGGATGTCGAGGCGCTCGGCGGCTGCCTGGTCGCGCGAGTCGAAGATGAAGCGGTGCGCGTTCACGATGGCGGCGGGTCCCACGTAGCTGTCATTGGCCCAATAGACCGGGCACGAGGTCGTGCAGCAGGCGCAGAGGATGCATTTGGTGGTGTCGTCGAAGCGCTCCCGGTCCTCGGGCGACTGAAGCCTTTCCTTGTAGCCCGGGTCGTCGTGCGCAATCAGATAGGGCAGCACCGAGCGGTACTGGGCGAAGAAGGGCTCCATGTCCACCACCAGGTCTTTGATGACCGGCAGTCCACGGATCGGCTCGATGGTGAGATGGGTTCCAACGTTGCGGATCAAGTTCACACAGGCCAGCATGTTCTGACCGTTGATGACCACCGCGTCGGATCCGCACACGCCGTGCGCGCAGGAGCGGCGGAAGCAGAGGGTCCCGTCGAGCGTCCACTTCACCTGGTGCAGCGCGTCGAGGACGCGGTCGCCAGGTGACATCTCCACCTCGTACTCCTCCCAGTGGGGGCGGGTGTCGACCTCCGGGTTGTATCGCTTGATCTTGAGATGGACTGTTACCTTCGGCTCATGGGAGGTCGCCGGCGACTGGGGCTGGGCGGTCAAGGTCATATCAGTACTTTCGCTCCATGGGCTGGTACCGCCCGCCGGCCACGGCCTTGTATTCGAGGCGAACGCTGCCGTCGTCGCCGCGGTGGGCCAGGCTGTGTTTCATCCAGGTCACGTCATCACGGGTGGGGAAATCGTCGCGCCAGTGGGCACCGCGCGACTCCTGGCGCGCCTCGGCGCCGGCTACGAGCCCCTTGGCCAGGTCCAGGAGATGCGCCAGCTCCATGGCCTCTACGAGGTCATAGTTGAAGACTTCGCCCTTGTCGTCGATGGAGATGGATTGGTAGCGCTCGGTCAGCTCGTCGATCTTGCCCCGGGCATTGCCCAAGCTGTCCGCGGTGCGCACCACCGAGGCGTTCTCGGTCATGGTCTGCTGCAGCTCGCTGCGTATGGCCCCGACCTTCTCTCCGCCACTGGCCGCCTTGAAGCGCTCGATGCGTTCCCGCACCTCGCTTTCGACTCCCCGGGGCACCTCGGGATGGTCAACATTGTTGACGTACTCCGCCATGGCGCGGCCTCCGCGGCG
>JAKAOC010000061.1 GCA_021823385.1 Actinomycetes bacterium | reverse complement strand
GAGCTACAGCTACCGCGAGCTCGACGAAGTCCTTCACATGGTGCCGGCCATCGAGTTGGCGCTGGTGCCCCAGGACCATCTTTACGAGGGGATCTCCGCTCTCCTGCTGGCCCGGGAGACCAACCAAATCGCCGTATACGCCTCTGCCATGAACTCCGCCCGGGCGGTGCGCGTCTACGCCTACATTCCCACAATCCGCTACCACACCGGCATGGACAGGCGGATCCGTGCCGGTGTGGCCGCGCGCTGCGCCGATTGCACAGTGCAGGCGCGCGAGGCCCATATAGATGCCGGTTCCGCTCGCGTAGATGTGGACATAGCCCTCGCCGCGGGCGGGCTCAGTGGGGCTGAGCTTGTAGCTCTTGTGAGCGAGATCTCCGAGAGCGAAGCCCGCACCTGGCTGGACCGGCTCGAAGCCGAGCTTACCGAGAGGCTGGGCGAGGAGCCCGCCGCCCAGCTTTGCCCCCGCTACGAATACACCTTCGACTCCACCTTCCAGAACGACTACAGCGCTGAAGTCGGGGCAGACGACGTCCAGAGGATCGAGTCCGCGCTGGCCGGCGAGGGCATCTGGGTCGGTTTCACCACCGAGAAGGGTCGCCGGCCCATTGCCTCCATAGCGGCGGACTCCGGGGCCATCCGGCTCAGGATCATCCACACCGGCCAGAAGCAGAAGCTCTCCGCACTGCTGCCGCTGGTCGAGACCTTCGGCCTCTCGGTTCTCGAGGAGGTGCCGTACCAGCTGGCATCTCCGGAGAACGGCAGCCCCATATGGCTATACGACCTCGGAGTGGAGCTCGGGAGCTCGGTTACGGAGGTGAGCCAGGAGTACCTCTCACGCTTCGCCGCCACCTTCTCCGAGGTTTTCCTTGGTGAGCTCGACGCGGACCTGGTCAACTCGCTGGTACTCACGGCCGGCGTTGACACCTATGGGGTCCTGCTGCTCCGCACGCTCGCCAACTATCAGCGCTTCACCGCCGCCGGCTTCTCCCCGGGGGTCGCGCTCGACACCATCGCCGCCTATCCCGAGGTTGCCAGGGCCCTGGTCGACCTTTTCGCCGTCCGGTTCGAGCAAAAGACCGCAACCCAGGAGGAAGCAGAGGAGGCCGTGGCGCGGGCTCACGCGCTGGTCGATCAGGTTCAGACCCTCGAGCACGACCAGTTTTTCAGGCTGCTGGTGCGGGTGATCCAGGCCGTGCTGCGCACGAATCTCTACGTGCGCTCCTCGGTGGAGGAGCCGGTGGTTATTAAACTCGATTCCTCCGAGGTCCCCGGCCTGCCCGAACCGGTGCCGGCTGTGGAGGCCTACGTCTTCGCCCCCATCGTGGAGGGGATTCACCTGCGCTCCTCGCTGGTTGCCCGAGGTGGGATCCGCTACTCGGACCGAAAGGACGACTACCGCACCGAGATCCTGGGGCTCATGAAGGCCCAAGCGGTGAAGAACGCGGTCATCGTCCCCCACGGCGCCAAGGGCGGCTTCGTGCTGCGCACCTTGGCCAACGACGACGCCACCGTCAAGCGCTGTTACGACGCCTATATCTCATCTCTTCTCTCAATTACGGACAACATTGTCAAGGGCCAGGTGATCCATCCAGCCATCGGCCCCGTCTATGACGGCGAGGACCCGTACCTGGTGGTGGCGGCCGACAAGGGGACGGCCACCTTCTCCGACCGCGCGAACGCCATCGCGCTCGTCAACGATTTCTGGTTGGGTGACGCCTTCGCTTCTGGCGGCTCGGCCGGATACGACCACAAGGCGATTGGTATCACCGCCAAGGGCGCCTGGATCTCCGTGCGCCATCACTTCGCCTCGATCGGCATCGACCCGGAGATCGATCCGATCACCGTGGTGGGAGTCGGGGACATGAGTGGGGATGTCTTCGGCAACGGGATGCTCCTTTCCAAGTCGATGCGTCTGGTCGCCGCCTTCGACCACCGCCACATCTTCCTGGACCCAAACCCCGACCCGGCCACTTCCTGGGCGGAGCGCAAGCGGCTCTTCGACCTGCCACGATCGTCATGGGAAGATTACGACACCTCCCTCGTCTCGGCGGGCGGCGGGGTCTTCAAGCGCTCGGTAAAGTCCATCCAGCTCTCCGAAGAGGCTGCCCGCGCCATTGGCGTGGAGGCGCGCAGCTACTCGCCAATCGAGGTGATGAGGGCGATTCTTTCGGCGCCGGTCGACCTTCTTTGGAACGGCGGGATCGGAACCTATTTCCGGGCCAGCACCGAGACAAACGCCGACATCGGCGACAAGACCAACGACGCTCTGCGCATTGCCGCCAACCAAGTGCGGGCCAAGGTGATCGGCGAGGGCGGCAACCTCGGCCTCTCCCAACTTGCCCGGGTCGAGCTGTCGCAGCTCGGAATCCTCGTCAACACCGATGCCATCGACAACTCGGCAGGCGTCGACACCTCCGACCACGAGGTGAACCTGAAGATCCTCTATCAGCACTCCTCCGGGCTGGCCGGACTGGACCGCGACAAGCTGCTAAATGCGCTAACCGGCGAGGTGGAGAATCTTGTGCTCGCGGACAACACCTGGCAGAACTGGGCGCTCTCCATGGCCTCCGCCGAGTTCGCCGAGATGCGCGGTACCTACGCCGAGTTCGTCACCATGCTGGAGGAGAAGGCCGGCCTCGACCGGGCGGTGGAGTTCATCCCATCCGCCGACCAGATAGTCGCTGGATACGACCTGACACGGCCCGAACTATCGGTGCTGCTGGCGTACGAGAAGCTGAGGGCGAAGTCGGAACTGGTCGCCTCGAATGCGGCGGAGGCGGAGCTTCTTTCGAGTGAGAGCCTCAAGTACTTCCCGGCCGAGCTGCTTCCCCGCATCGCGAGCGAAGCCTCCTCGCATCCCCTCTGGCCCCAGCTCGTCTCCAATTACGTCGCCAACGAGATCCTCAACATGCTGGGGCCGACTTATCTCATGAGAAGCGTGGAGGAGTCGGGACTCTCGCTTTTCGAGGTGGCCAAGTGCTTCTTCACCGCAGACGCAATCTTCGGCAGCTCCGCCAAGCTGCGGGAGATCATGGCCGACAGGACCCTGCCTTTCGAGGCTCTGATGAATGGCTTCCTGCAGACCGCCCGCTTCCATGAGCGTGCCACCCGGTGGCTCATGCGCGACCCCGAGCGTGCCGCCAAGCTCGACCTCGAGCACTACCGGAGCGCCGCGAGCGAGCTGGTCGCCCGCTTCTCTTCGGTGCTCACCCCGCGGTACCTGGCCCGCTATCAAGCCGGGATGGCCGAGCTGGGCGACAGCCCGCTCTTCGACCTGGCCAGCCAGGCCGGACTGGCGGTACCCACCATGGAGGTGATTTCACTTGCCGGTGCCTACCCGGATGCCGGTCTGGCGGGTGTGGCCAAGTCCTACTTCGAGGTGGGCGAGGCACTCGCTGTTCCCGACCTGCTGGTGGTGGCCAGGCATCTGCCGCGCGCCACCACCTGGGAGCGCCAGGTCCGCATCGCCATTCGCGACGATATCGACTCGGTGCACACGCTGGCCTTCCGCCGAGTGATGAAGCAGGGCGGAGCCAAGCGCCTCGAGCGATACCAAGAGTTCGGATCCACCAAGATCGCGGGTTGGCTGGGCTCTGAGGAGGCCCCGGAGCGAAGCGGCAGGAGCGAGAGCGACCTCTTGGCGATGCTGGTGGTTGCCACCCGCAGCCTGCGCTCGATGGTAGAGAGTTCTTAGCCTGAACTCACCGAGCCGGCTTTTACCAAATGGCGCGCGGCAGTTGAACGCCAGGCGGCGGGTCGCGCGTCGCATTGGGCGCGCGCTCGGCGCGGCTCGGGTTCTTCTGCCAGCATGAGGCGAGCAACGCGAGCGTTGATTGCGGCCCCACGCCACGAAGGGTCATGGTGCTTAGAGCTGAGCACCCTCGTGTGCCAGCAGCTTGGCCTTTATTCCAAGGTCGAAGGCAAAGCCGCCAAGCTTGCCGCCCTTGGCCACCACCCGGTGGCAGGGGCGGAAGATCGGGATCGGGTTGTTGGCGCAGGCTGAAGCAGCCGCCCGGTGAGCCTTTGGGTTGCCGGCCATGTAAGCCAATTCGGAGTAGCTGACGGTGGTGCCGGCAGGTACGGCGTCCATCGCGTCCTGGGCCTCTCCGTAGTATCCGCCGCTTCGCGAGCCGGCAATGCGCGGCACCGATTCGACCGCCTCGTAGTCGCCCGTGTTGTAGGCGGTGATGGCATTGCGGATGACATTCGCCATTTGCTCGAGGCGCGCGTCCGCGTCTCGAGCCGGCATCGCGCCGGGGTTCTCGAAGGTGGCGGAGGCGATGCCCTCGGTGGTGTAGTAGACCCAGAGAGGGTAGCCGAGCACCTGGGTCTCTAGACACGCTTGGGCGGTGTGATTGCTCATCTTGGCTCCTCGCATTGGGGCGCCCGACGCCTTGGGATGGCTTGGCAAACTGACTCTAACCGAGGGGACGGCGGTGTGCGACCCCGTAAAGCCTCGAGTTTCTTTGTGCATTTGGACTCATATCGAACCGCCTGATCAAGGCCCGGCGAGTAGAGGCGGGCGCCGGCTTTCCCAGGGATTTGGGCGGGCAGATCGAACGGGTAGGGGAGGCCTATTTTGATTCTGTCGGCCACGCCGCCCACCCTCCGGCAGACGTATCATTGGTGTTTGGCAGGCGCCCGCTGACGAGAGGCGGGGCTGTTGAATCGGGGGAAGATGACCACTCAGGCCTACCAGGCAAGGACCTGGGTTTCGGATTCGGTGCTGGACGCCATCGGGAACACTCCTTTGGTGGAGGTCGAGCCTGGTATCTTCGCGAAGCTCGAATACCTCAATCCATCCGGCTCCATCAAGGCGCGCATCGCAAAGTACATGATCGAGCGTGCGGAGGCGGAGGGGGTCCTCACCAAGGGAATGACCATCGTCGAGGCGAGCAGCGGCAACACCGGGAATGCCATGAGCATGGTCGCAGCGGTGAAGGGCTACCACATGATCGTGGTGATGCCGGAGGGGATGAGCACCGAGCGGCGCAAGATATCGGTCGGTTTCGGAGCGGAGGTGCGCGAGATCGGCGAGTTCCACGTGAATGATGCTCTGCAATACGCACGTGAGCTCGGGCAGCAGCCCGGCTACTTCAACCCCGGGCAATTCGACTCGGAGTGGAACGTCGAGGAGAACCGTACCTGGCTGGGGCCCGAGGTTGCCTCCCAGCTGGAGGGGCGCACCCCGGACGCCGTCGTCATGGGAGTGGGCACAGGAGGCACCCTGATAGGCGTGAGCCTGGCCCTCAAGGAGATCAACCCCTCCTTGAGAGTGGTGGGTGTCGAGCCCGACGAGTCGTGCACGATCCTCTGCGGCGAGGTGCATCACCACCAGATCGAGGGGATCTCCGACGGCTTCGTCCCCGGCATCTTCGAGAGGTATCACCACTTGGTCGACGATTTGATCCCCGTCACCAGCGCCGATGCGATTTTCGAGATGCGCCGCCTTTCCCGCGAACTCGGAACCTTGGTCGGTCCAAGCTCGGGAGCGCATCTATTGGGGGCGCGGCGCATCAAGGAAGAGCACCCGGAGCTGGAGACGGTGATCACCTTCTTCTGCGACGAAGGCGAGAAGTACTTGGCGGAATACTTCTAGACCTCGGTACGACACCGTCGGCCATCAGCCTGGCCGTCCTTGTGCCACGCCCACCCACCTCGCCTTGTGGCTCCCATTAGCCTGGTGGGGGAGCGGTTGGGCTAGCAGAGGCGGCTTTCATGGTGGATGAGCATGGGTTGCACGTGGGAGTGAAATTCCCCTCGGTAAAGCTGAAGCGGCATTTCGAGCGGGCCCACACCGATTCAGCGATACGTGACTCGATTTTGGACGAGGCTCTGGTCGGCCACCTGGCCGTAGTGCTGGATGGGTTCCCCGCGGTCATCCCCACCACCTATGCCCGTGTGGGTGAGGTGCTCTATATCCACGGGTCGAGCAAGAACAGGGCTATGCGCATGGCAGCAGGCAGTCCGGCCTGCTTTGAGGTGACGCTCCTGGACGGCCTGGTCTATGCCGCCAGCGCCTTCAATCACTCCATGAACTACCGTTCCGTAGTCGTCTACGGGATCCCTGAGCTGATCGAAGGCGAGGCGCAGAAAAGCTCGGCGCTGCGGGCGATCGTGGACCGTTTCGAAGATGGCCGATCTGCAAAGCTTCGTGCGGACACCGAGGACGAACTCCGCCAGACCATGGTGATAAAGCTCGACCTTGCCCGGGCCTCCACCAAAGTGCGGACCGGTCCCCCGAGCGACGATCTCGACGGCCTTTCCGATGAGACCTTCGTCGGCGTGGTGCCGGTGGCGAGCCAAGCGACAGCACAGGAACCTGCCCCCGGTTCGCGGGCCAACGGCATCGTCCTGCCCGCCGTGCTGAACCTCAGGTAGCACCGGTGCGATTCACGTGGTTTGAAGTCGCCGGTGGTGTGGCTCGGGCAAGAGCGGAGTTCGCCGCTGAGCGGATACCGGACCACACGCTCGAGCAGATGGCGGGAATCTATTCCTCGGGCGGCGTGGTGGCCATTGCCACCGACACCGTCTACGGTCTAAGCGCCCTCGTCGACGGAGACGGCGTCTCCAAGGTCTTCGCTGCCAAGGGCCGTCCCCGGGAGGCGGCTCTGCCCGTCTTTGCGCCCTCCATTGATGCCGCCCTATCCCTTTGCAACCCTGGAGATGCTCTAGCTGCCGAACGCCTGAAGGCCCTGGCATCCGAGCTCTGGCCCGGGGCGCTAACCGTTGTCATGACGCGCGCCCCCACGTTCAAAGCCGACCTTGGCGGACCCGACTCCACAACCGTGGGGATCCGCGTGCCTCGGGGCGCGGTCCTGGCGCAACTATTGGAGCGTGTTGGTCCCTTCGTGGCCACCTCCGCCAACCTGCATGGCAGGCGGCCGATTACAAGGTACGGCGAGTTCTTCACGGCCGATAACGCGCCGTTGCTTGCGCACCTCGATGGCATACTCTCGGACGACTCGCCTCCCATCGGCACGCCGTCCACGGTGGCCGACCTGCGCGGAGACGCGGTCCGCATTCTGCGCCGTGGCGCCATCTCCGAAAAGGACATCCTTCGACCTTTGCGCTCACCCATTGAAGCCAACGTGCATTCCCGTGCAGAAAGTCGACAACGTGGCTGCCACGATCGAGGTGCTGGGTAGGCACGGTCGGGGGTCTGCACTGTGAAAGGAGAGCGCGCTAGGAACGAGATGGTGTCTCGGCGATCCCGGTTCCCATCTTCCTCACTGGCATCGCCTTTCGCCTCTTGGTAATGAAAGCCATGGCGGTACTCTGGCCGCGACGAGCTACTGCCGAGGCAGCGCTGGCCTAGTCGTTCGTTCACTCAGCCGGTTGGAACGCGGGTCGACTCAACTAAGCCGGGCGTTGAGATTTCGTTCTTCCACAGGTTCACCTGACTCCGCCGCGTCGCTTTCGTCATGGGTGCTTTCGACTACATGGTGTTCGGCCGTGCCTGCTCAAGCGTCGCAGCCACTTCGGGTCAGACCCGGAGGGGGGATGTTTACGTCCGGACGGCCAACCGGAGCCAGTGTGAGCCCAAAGTCAGGAGCCTTGACCTAGCCGCATGCCCGGTCCTGATGGCTGGACGGGTTGTAGCCGAAGCGGACGGCTTGGTCGATTGCCGCGGTTGCCGTGCCTGGAGCGTCGACAGGAATTAGGGTTCCATAATCGGACCGATGACGAGGTGTAGCATAGAGGCGACCAATCGCACCCCCGGGGAGTGAGTGCCTAACTCTGACCCGTTGAACATTTGACCCGATAGCCGGAGGAATCGCTAAATGTCAAGCCAGGTAGGCGATGTATATCCCGAAGTCTCGAGCGCAGATCCCTCTCTTGCTGCGATCCTGCAGGCGGAGATCGGGCGGCAGACCACGACCCTGCAATTGATCGCCTCAGAGAACTTTACGTCGCGTGCAGTTCTCGAAGCGAGTGGCTCGATTCTCACGAACAAGTACGCCGAGGGCTATCCGTCCAAGCGCTACTACGGCGGCAATCAGTTCATCGACCAGGTCGAAGACCTTGCTCGCAACCGCCTGAAGGCTCTGTACAACGCCGAGCATGCCAACGTGCAGCCGCATGCCGGCGCCAACGCGAACGCCGCCGCCTACCTCGCTCTTCTCAAGCCAGGCGATACCGTGCTCGCGATGCGTCTCGATCAGGGCGGACACCTAACGCATGGCTCTCCGGTCAACTTCTCAGGACAGTTCTATCGATTTATTGCCTACGGTGTAACGCCGGCTGACGGGGACGTGGGCGAGCGGATCGATTTCGGCCAGATGGCCTCTCTGGCGAAGGCCGAGCGTCCTAAGTTGATTGTGGTTGGCGCGACGGCCTATCCGCGCATGATCGACGTTGCGCCCGTACGCGCGATTGCAGACGAGATCGGTGCGCTGGTCATGTTCGACTCGGCCCATGTCGCCGGCCTGATTGCGGCGGGCCTATATCCGAATCCCCTTGGTTCTTCGGAGTCCGGGCCAAACCAGGGTGCGGATGTGATGACCTTCACGACCCACAAGACGTTGCGTGGCCCTCGTGGTGGAGCCATCGTCTGCACGTCGCAGTACGCCCAGGCCATCGACAAGGCGGTCTTCCCTGGGCTACAGGGTGGCCCGCTCGAGCATGCCATCGCCGCCAAGGCGGTCGCGTTCAAGGAGGCCCAGCAGCCCGACTTCGTTACCTACCAGGAGCAAGTGCTGAAGAACGCGAAGGCGCTGGCCAGCGCTTTGGAGCTCCAGGGCTTCCGGGCGGTGTCGGGTGGCACTGACACCCACCTCATCCTGGTCGACCTGATGCGCTTCGACCCGAACCTCTCGGGCAAGGAGGCGCAAGAGTCGCTGGACCGGGCCGGAATCACATGCAACCGGAACCAGATCCCCTACGACACCCGCTCTCCGTTCGTCACCTCGGGGCTTCGTTTCGGTACGCCGGCGATGACCACCACGGGCATGAAGGAGGCCGAGATGGAGCATGTCGCCGCTCTGATCGGCCAGGCGTTGCGCAAGCGGGATTCTGAGGAGGACCTCCTGGCCATCCGCTCCGAAGTCGCCGAGCTCTGCGCTAAGTTCCCGCCGCCTCCTTTCAACTAGGGGTTGCTCGCCCTAGGCTCGATAGCCGTATGACCGGGTACGCAATTGTCTTCGTCGTCGCGGCGCTTGCTACCTA
>JAKAOC010000060.1 GCA_021823385.1 Actinomycetes bacterium | reverse complement strand
CCATCGAGCGCCGCATTGACGAAGAGGTCGCGCGCATGCGTGCCGAGGGCAGGTACCCGCCCTCGCTGTCCAGGAGAGTTCGGACCTACTACCGGACCCTGCTGCCGGATGGCGCCGCTTCCGGCCAGCGCGACTTCGATGCGATCTTCAGGACGGTTGATCGCATCGCCTACATGGATATCGACGTTCCGACCGCCAGCGCGAAGCCCGGTGTCGGCTTCGCAAAGCGCACGCTTCGCACTCTCATGGCCTGGTACCTCAACTACCTGGCCCAGCAGTTCAACAACTTCGCCACCAACCTCGTCCACCTGCTCGGCATAACTGACGCCCGGATCGGGGCCGTCGAGGCGCGGATGGACACCGCGGCCTTCAAAGCCACCTACCTGCTCGACTCCTCCGCGTCCGTGCAGGTCCAGGCCGAAACGTCCGCCAGGGTGGCTGAAATTCTCTCCGACGTTCGCGGCAGAGTGCTGGTGGCCGAATGCGCCGACGGCTCGCTCCTCGAGCGTCTGGCACAAAACGGACTAAACGCCTACGGAATCGAAAGCCGCCCGGGCCTGCTTCAGGCAGCGGAGAGCCGGTCTCTGGAGCTCCGCGAGGCGGAAACGCTGGAGCACCTGGCCGGTGTCGCGGCCGGCTCCCTGTCGGCGCTCGTCCTTTCGGGGATCGTGGATCGGGACACGATCTCTAATCGCGTCGCGGTCCTGGCCCACGCGAGGCGCGCACTCGAGGAAGGCGCGCCTCTGGTGCTGGCCTGCGCCTCGCCGCACGCTTTCGACGATCCGGCGAACCGCATCGAGGCCGACCTATCCCCCGGGCGGCCCTTCGCTCCCCAGACCTGGGAGTTCCTGCTTGGCAAGTTGGGCTTCGATTCCGTCGTAAGCGAGCAGTTCGGGACCGGGCAATATCTTGTCGTGGGTGGCAATGCCCGTCGAGCGCCCGAATTGGGTGCGCTCGCGGACAGCAAGGTCGTACTCGAGGCTCTGCAGCCCCCCAAGGAGCGCCGGCGTTGAGCCGCGTGCGCGGCAACAGGATGGAGGTTTCCATCCTGTTGCCATCTTTTGCCCCCTTCGATGCGATCGGAACCCACGTGGTGGAGCTGCGCTCCGCACTTCGCGAGGAGGGAGTCGAGGCGCGGATCTACGCGGACGAGATAAAGCCCGGCGTGGAAGCCGAGGCCATCCCCGCCTCGAGGTTGATGAAGAGCCGCCCCCGGGCCGGACGGTACATCCTGTACCAGCTCTCCACCAACTCCAACCTTTACCGCCATCTTCTCCGGCGACCCGAGCCACTCGCCGTGCAATACCACAACATCACCCCCCGCACTCAGGTGATGGGCTTCGATGCAGGAATGGCCAACGCGGTGGCATGGGGCAGGCGCCAACTCGAGGACCTGCGGCTTCAGACCCGGCTCGCGCTGGCGGTCTCGCGTTATAACGCGGACGAACTGGTTGCCGCCGAATACGACACCGTAGCCGTGGCCCCTCCCCTGATCCGCCCCCTCCACACCCAGCCGGCATCACGGGACTACGCCGTCGGTGAGCACCGGCTCCTTTTCGTCGGCCGCCTGGTGCCCAACAAGGCACATGAGGACCTGATCGCCACATTGGCCGTGTACAACGCAACCTTCAGCCCAAGGGTGATCCTCACACTGGTGGGTTCGGAGACCGTGGCCGCCTACGGCGAGTATCTCCGAGCCCTCGCCGGCGACCTAGGCGTCTCCGACCAGGTGGTCTTCGCTTCCGGTCTCTCCCAGGACGAGCTCGCCCGCCAGTACGCCACCTCACACCTCTTCGTCTCCGCCTCGCGCCACGAGGGATTCGGCTTTCCCCTTATCGAGGCGATGCGGGCGGGCCTGCCGGTGGTCGCGCACGCGTCGTCGGCCATCCCCGAGACAGCCGGGCAGGCAGCTCTGCTCACCCGCTCCTCGGACCCCGAGACGCTGGCCACCGCCTGGCGCATGATTCTCGCCGACGCCGATGCGCGTGAGGCGCTGGTGAGCAAGGGCCACAAACGCGCGGCGGACTTCGAGCTGGGCAGGAGCAAGCGGGCAAACCTGCACGCGCTGGCCAACCTTATTCCCATCGAGGGCATCGAACCGGCGTCTCTTTATTACGAGCGCCGGACCGCCGCGGGCGAAAAGCCGTGAGCGGGATACACCAGTTCCTTCCCATGCTCGCCAAGGGAGACGGGGTTGGCAACAACGCGAGGGCAATGGCCAAGCGCCTGGCGGAAATCGGCATACCCTCGCGCTTCTATGCGGACTTGGACAGGGCGGGGGAAGCGGCCGGCGGTCACCTGGACTATGCGAAGGACGCCGAGCCAGGCGACATCCTCATCTACCACATGGCAACCTCGTCCCCTATGACCACTTATCTTGCCCGCCGGTCGGAAGCGCTCACCGTCCTCTACCAGAACATCACGCCGCCCGAGTACTTTGCGCCCTACGACGCCGTGGCGGCCGTGATCCAGAAGAGGGCACTGGGAGAAGTCAAGATGCTCGCCGAGCGCGCCCTGCTCGCGTTCGCTCCTTCGTCGTTCAACGCCGAGGATCTGCATGCGGCCGGATACCGGGAGGTCACCGAGTTCCCCATCATCTTCGACCCGGCGGATTTCATCGGACACTCCAGCCCGGCGGTGGAGGAGGTCCTCGGGAATCTGCATGCCAAGGGACTGGCCAACTGGCTCTTCGTCGGGAGGCTTGTTCCCAACAAGGCCCAGGAGCACCTGATCATGGCGCTGCACGCTCACCGGGAGATGTACGGGGACAGCGCGGTGCTGCACTTGGTCGGAAGGCCGAGCTACCCCGGCTACATCGCCGCCCTGCACGGCCTGGCCTTGGAGCTCGGGGTAGCCGAGAGGGTCAACTTCGTGATGGGCGTATCGAGCGATGAGCTGGCTGCCTTCTATCGCAAAAGCGACCTCTTCATCTCGGCCTCGGAGCACGAGGGATTCTGCATGCCGATAGTGGAGGCGCTCTTCCACGGCTTGCCCGTCCTCGCCTACGACGCCGGTGCGATTCCCGAGACGCTTGGCATCGGCGGCGTGCATCTTGCCGAGCGGGATCCAGCCACCATGGCCGCGTGGGCCAGGACGATCGCCACCGACGCGGAACTGCGCGCGCGGCTTAGGCGCCTAGGGCGGGAACAGCTGTCCCGGGTTGCGCCCACGGCCTCGATCCCCGCCTTCGATCACGCCATAGCCCGCATGATCCAGCTGGCCGGATCTCCACTGGCTCCCGACTTCGACGCCCGGAGCACAATCGTCATCCAGTCGCGGGCGATCCTTGACCGTCTCGCGGAGGATAACGCGGAGGAGCCGGCGTGAGCAGTACCGATCCGGGCCTCAACCTTGCCTATGTGGTGCCGCGCTACGGCGCCGAGATAATCGGCGGAGCCGAGAACGCCACCCGAATGCTGGCCGAGGCCCTGGTGCGCCTGGGCCGGGCAAAGGTCGAGGTGCTCACCACTACGGCACTCTCCATCGAGACCTGGGCAAACCACTTCCCCACGGGAACCGAGACTCTGAACGGCGTGGCAGTCCACCGCTCAGCCGTGGACAGCGGGCGGCGTCCCGGCTTCGCCGGGGCCACCAAGAGGGCCCTGGCGGCCCCCGCCGCCCAGAGCCTCGAGGAGGCGGCGGAGCTGATACGCATGCAAGGTCCGGTCTCCGAAAGCCTTTTGGAGGCCATAGAAGCCAGTAGCAACGATGCCATGCTCTTCTACCCGTATCTCTACCATCCGAGTGTCGAGGGGGTCAAAAGAGCCCGCGTGCCGGTGATCATGCATCCGGCGGCCCACGACGAGCCGGTAATCGACCTCCCAATCTTCGAGGAGGTCTTCGCCAAGGTATCGGGTCTCGCGTATCAAACCGCCGCCGAACGCCAGATCGTGGAGTCCCGCTTCCAGGTGGCTCAAACACCCAGCATCGACCTGGGCATGGGCTTCGAGCCCTACGTCGGCCCTACCGGAGGCTTCCTCGCCGAGATCGGCATGAAGGGCCGCCGCTTCGTCCTCTGCCTGGGCCGCGCAGACGCTCCGAAAGGGACCACACTGCTGGTCAACCTGTTCCAGGCCTACAAGGAGCGCAACCCCTCCGATCTGCAGTTGGTGTTGGCGGGGCCGATATCGATCGCCCCAAACGAAGTGCCTGACGTGCACCTGCTGGGACCGGTGAGCGATGCGGCGAAGGAAGAGCTGCTGGAAGAGTGCGCCGCGCTCATCTCGCCGTCCGCTTTCGAATCCTTCGCCATCGTCCTGTTGGAGGCGTGGTCCCATCGCAAGCCGGTGCTTGTCAACAGGATGTGTGCTGCCACCACTGAACAGGTGCAACGCTCGGGAGGGGGCCTCACCTTCGACGGCTTCGAGACTTTCGAAAGAGCGCTCTCCATGCTCACAACCGAGGCGGACGTCGCCGCCACCCTGGGCCAAGCCGGCTGGCGCTACGCCATGGGCAAGTACCATTGGCCGGATCTGATCGATCGATACGTGGGATTCATCCGCCACGTGATGGCCGCGGAAGCGCGCCGGGGTTCACGCACCTGAGGGGCCAAAGCTTCGGCAGGGCGTCCCCGGCGCAAATTCAGGTCGCTTCGCGGAGCCATGGGTTGTCAAGCCTGCGCAGGCGACCGTACCGGCACCCGATTACCGGTCCCGCTCGATCACGCGCGCGATCGCCGACTTGCCCGAGAGGGCGAGGCTTTTGCCATCCCGATCGCCTCCCCACCACGATCGCTTCGGACTGCGAGCGGGCCTGAGAACCAAGCTCGCGAGCGGGCAATAGGCCGCAAGACCGCGCCAATGTCCTCCCTCATGCCAAAGCGGCCCTTAGAGGTTTGTGCACGCGTCGGCTCAATGGCCAAACGAGGTCGAACCACCCTGGGGGTCACGCCCCGGAACAAGCCGAGGCAGCCGATTAGTTGACTATGCGCGGCACCGAGTAGCTGTTGAGGGAAAATGGCAAAGCCACGATCCCCGAAACACGCGACGGGTTGACAACCTGGAAAGCCGCCCGATCTTCGAGCCAGGAAAGCGGATTCCCGGAGCTGTCCAGCAGGGTGACCGATACCCCGTAAACGCCGTCAAGGACCGCCATGTCCTCGAAGTTGATCTCGATCACGCCGTCGGAGTCGAGGTCGAAGCTTTCGATGCCCATCTCGCGGGTATTTGCCCCAAAGAGCAACTCCTTGCCGGGCGTAAAAATCTGTACCGCCACGCCCACGCCGGAGGTTGGGGAATTGGCGCGATATCCGATTTCCAGCTTGAGAGCATCGTGGGGGAATATGTGCTCGCGGCTCTCTTCGGAGGCCGTCACTGCGCGAACAGACGTGACCTCGACGCGGGCGACCGTAGGCTTCGCCTCGACCTTCTCCACGGCCGGAGCACCGTCCGTGATTCGCGCGCCGCCCACCTGGCTATTCGCCTGGAGACTGTCCCGCAGGGCGGCAATTGCCGAGCCCGTGTCGCCCGCCCCCACCACCGCACCGTGGTCGAGGACATAAGCCTCCTCGCAAGTCGCGCGAACAAGATCCGGCGAATGGGAGACGAACACGATGGTGCGCCCCTCCTTCTGGAAAAGGCGGATCCTCTCGATGCACTTGCGCTGGAAGTTCTCGTCCCCGACGGCCAAAACTTCGTCGACGAGCAGAATATCGGGATCGACGTTCACGGCGACAGCGAAGCCAAGCCTGGCGTACATTCCTGTCGAGTAGTACTTGACCTGATTGTCTATAAAGGCGCCCAGCTCGGAAAAGTCCACGATCTGGTCGAAACGAGCCGTGATCTCCTTGACCGGCACCCCGAGCAGCGTGGCGGAGAGGAAGATGTTGTCACGTCCGGACAGTTCCGGGTGAAAGCCCGCCCCCACCTCGAGCATGGCCGAGACCCGTCCCTTGACGCGGATCTGGCCGCTGGTCGGCTGAATGATGCCGGCGATGCACTTGAGCAGTGTCGATTTGCCCGAGCCGTTGTGGCCGAGCAGGCCTATGCTGGTGCCTTCCTCCACGTTGATGTTCACGTCGCGCAGGGCGTAGAACTCCTGGAACGGAATCTTGCCGGCCTTGATGACCCGCTCTTTCAGCGAGGTGTATTTCTCCTGGTAAAGGCGAAAGATCTTGGATACACCCTCGATTTCGACAGCGTTGGCCAACCTCAGAGCTCCTCCGCGAAGTTCCCCTCCATGCGCCCAAAGACGATCAGGGCGAGCACGAAGAGGACGGCTGAGACCACGAAGACTATCCCAAGCTGGCCCAGGTACCAGGCAGGCGAGCTGGACGGCAGAATCTTTACCACCGCGCCGCTGGCCCCGACCGGGCTCACCTTGGCGTACAAGATTCGCTGGAAGGTGATGACGATGGCTGTAACCGGGTTGATAAAGAACGCCCAGCCAAGGTTGTGCCTCGCCAGAGGAACCGCCAGCGTCTCATACGCGTAGACAACCGGCGTCGCCCAGAACCAGGCCATGAGCAGGATCTCCAGCAGGTGCTGGGTGTCGCGGTAATAGACGTTCACCGCGGCCAGGAAGACGGCGAGGGCCGAAGCCAGGAGGACCAGATCGACCAGCGCCGGAATGAGCAGGGGCAGGTAAGTGAAGGCGGGAATGTCACGTGCGATGGCGAGCGCCACGATCAGGACGACGGCCTGGAGGAAGAGAAAGACCAGCGACGAGCCGACCGAGGCGAGTGGAAGCACCTCGCGGGGAAAGGCGACTTTTTTAACGATGCCGGCGTTCGCAACGACGGAGGTCGTGGCGCCGCTAAGGGCCGATGAGAAGAAGTTCCAGAGCACCAGACCGCACAGCAGGAAGATCGCGAACTGCGGAATTCCGTTCTTGAAGACGATCTGGAAGACGATGTAGTAGACCACCAGGGTTAGGGCGGGATTGAGCATCGACCAGGCAAAGCCCAGGGCGCTGTTCTTGTACTTGACCGAGAGTTCCTTTCGCACCAGCGAAAGCAAGAGCGCGCGGTAAACCCAAATGCGCACGATGCGCGCCCTCACGGGAACACGTGAGGCTACTACGTGAAGGCTGTCCCTGCTTTCCCGTTTAACCGGCGCCTCATCACCCTGCTCGTCTGCGCTCTGCCAATCCAACACTCTTGTCTCCACTCCAAATCTGCGCTGGGCGGGGCCTGGGCCCGCCGATTGCTACCTGGTCGAGAACTTGGCCGACGAGGAGCGCGTGATCACCTGGTCGATGAAGCCATAGTCCTTGGCCTCCTCGGCGGTGAACCAGCGATCGCGCTCGGAATCGCGCTGGACGGTTTCCACACTCTGGCCGGTGTGCATAGCGATGCGCTCGGCCAGCATCTTCTTCAGGTATCCGATCTGCTCCGCTTGGATCGCAATATCGGCGGCCTGGCCCTGCATCTGGGCTGAAGGCTGGTGCATCATGATGCGCGCATGGGGAAGCGCATAGCGCTTGCCGTGCGCGCCCGCGCAAAGGAGGAACTGGCCCATCGAGGCGGCGAGCCCCACACAGATTGTCGCCACGTCACAGGTGACGTATTGCATGGTGTCGTAGATCGCCAGCCCGTCGGTTACCGAGCCGCCCGGGGAGTTGATGTAGAGCGCGATGTCGCGCTCCGGATCCTCCGCCTCGAGAAGAAGCAGCTGAGCACAGATCGAGTTGGCCATCGCCTGATCGACCACGCTTCCCAGAAAAATGATCCGCTCCTTGAGAAGGCGCTGGAAGACATCGGACCCCGACTCCAGTCTGGTGGGGTCGCCGGCCATCGCCAGGGTGCGATCAACCGTTTCGAGTCCGGGTACAAAATTGGCCATGGACACACGCTAATGGCTGCCTTGAGATAACTATCCCAGGAGAGCCAAACCAAACCGCCCGCTCTTGCGCTCGCGCCACAGCCGTTCCCGAGTCATGCCGGCAGACGGTATTCTTGGAGTACCCGGCGGCCACGTGATGCCGGGGTTTGCGGGCGTGGCGAAATTGGTAGACGCGCTAGATTTAGGTTCTAGTGCCGAAAGGCTTGGGAGTTCGAGTCTCCCCGCCCGCACACTAAAACCGGCCCCCTTTGGCGGCCGGGCGCCCGGCAAGGGTGCGTACCTCTCTGGCAACTCCACCGGCCCACTATTCACTACCAGGTGACCTGGATTAGCCGGCGCCATGCATCGAGCAAGTGAGCGGCGCCGATCAATTCCAGCTCCCCGGCGGGCGGCCTGTTCCAGGCCACAAGGTACAGATCCGAAGCACTTGCCCTGATCACCAAGTCGCAAGGCGGCTCTCCGCGCTCGGGAACGGCTCCGCCGGCCGTCAAACACACAGTTAAGCGCTCAGCTCCTTCGCGCGCCTCGAACCCGATTCTGCGCAGGCCCACCTCACCCTCCGCCGGTGGAACCGTCCTTGCCAAGAAAGCGAAAATGATCTCGTCCAATCCATCCATAGCGAGCCGGAAGTCGAACGCACGGGGTGCCCATCCGGCTGCAATCTCCGCGTCCACGCGATGTATGGCTGTCTCATGAGCCTGCCTGCGCGCCCACATTGCAAGCGGGCTTGGTGATGGAAGAAAGGTCCAGCAGTCCAGGCTGGGAGGGGCATCGGCCAGAGCACCCAACAGCGCGGCATGTCCATCCTGGACGCTCTCCAGCAGCTCGTGGTCGGGCGGGGCGTTCCGTAGTATCTCGACCTCGTCCGGCTCGGGAACCATGTCCCCCAGGGCGCCGGCCACATAAGCGCGAGCCCAGGCATGCACGTAGCTGATGTGGGCCAGGAGTTCGCGGATGTGCCAGCCCGGACAGGTAGGGACCAGGGCATCAAGCCCGGCGCCCTTCGCCGCGTCGATCAGCAGGCGCCCGTCACGCTCCAGCGCCGAGACATACTCCTTGACCTCCACGCAATATCAATAGCACGCCACCTGCCTTTCAGGTCCGCTGCCGGGGCCCCGGAGCAATGCTCAAGCCGCAAGCCTCGGTTGCGAAGCCGGAACGGAAACCTGTGCAGCAGGATGGCATCCCGCAGTGCGGGCCACCGGGTTTAGAAGTAGATGATCGACTTCGCGCGTTCCACCACGGCGTCGAGATCCCCGGTCCACGCTCCGGTGGAGAGATATTTCCAGCCACCGTCCGGCAGCAGCGCAACAATCCTGCCCTCGTCGATCGAGGCGGCGCATTTGGCGGCACCTGCCATCACCGCGCCCGAGGAGATCCCGGCGAAGATTCCCA
>JAKAOC010000059.1 GCA_021823385.1 Actinomycetes bacterium | reverse complement strand
CGCTCCTCCAGGATGATGCGCGCCAACCTGGCGGCCGCCTCGTCCAGATCGGCTCGGGCAAAGGAGCCCGGATCCTGGTTGGCCTCGCTGTCGGGCATTCCCGAGTCGCGGTAGCCAAGCATCTCCGCCCGGTCGTAGCCGATTATCTTCACCGACTCGGCCAGCTCGTCGCCTCGCACCCTGGCCAGATCCGCGCGCACCTCGGGAGTGTCCATGGCGGGATTGAGGATGTCGCCCGCCTCTCCCCCGGTCGCGGTCACCAGCACTGCGTGGACGCCGGCATCGCTGTATCGCGCAATCAGGGCCGCGCCTTTGGAGGCCTCGTCGTCGGGATGGGCGTGCACTGAGAGAATCACTTGCTTTTCCATAAGTGTTCGAACCTAGCAACCGCGCCGATGCTTCCGCCTTCCGCAAAGCCGGAGACGCAAAGGGGGCCGCCGGACGAGCCGGCGGCCCCCTGGGCCTATTGCATGGCGGACGGAGCTACTGGAGCCAGGAAGGAACCGCGCTCTCCACCGAGGCATGGGTCGTCACCGGCCCGTGCACGTTGGTCACATAGATCGGGCTCACCACGCTTGCGCCACCGCTTCCGTTGAGCTGCAGCACTTCGGACCCCATGAAGCCAAGGTGCTGAGTGGCCGAATAGCCGAGCGGAGCCAGGCCCGGACCGGTCCAGGTCGAGCCCTGGCTGTTGATGGCGTTGATCAGGTCCTGACGAGTCGGGTTCTGACCGGCCGCCCTCATGGCGAGAGTGAAGTAGTAGGCCATCGCCATCCCGTAGACCATGTTCCCGTCAATCGGCTCCTTGGAGTCGTACTGGGAGTGGATCTTCAGGAACAGCTGGATCCAGGGGTCGGTGGTGGCCGTCGCCATGGGCAGGTAGTCGAGGGTGTAGAGCCCGTTCAGGGCCGAAGCCCCCACCTTGCCCTTGGAGAAGTTGGAGACCAGGCCGGCCAAGGTGGTGGGATCGGCCGAGACCGAAGAGCTCACCGAGGTCGGATGGTACCCCAGCACCGCCATGGCAAGCAGCGCCAGAGCCGTTGCCGCCGGGATGGTGAAGAGCACCACCACCTGGGCACCGGCAGCCTGCAGCGCCGCAACCTGGGTACCCAGGCCATTGGCGAGCGTGGTCGGGTCGTAGGGCTGGGCCGAGACGATCTGGCTGGCCGGGAGCATCTGCCTGATGCCGGCGAGGCCGCCGCCGCCGAAGTCGTCGTTCTGATACAGGACGCCGACCTTCATATTGGCGAAGTGATCCTTGATGTAGGCGCCGAGCACCTTGCCCTCGATGATGTAGTCCGGCTGCCATCCATAGGTGTAAGGATGCACCTTCGGCAGGTTCCAGCAGTCACAGCCCGATGCGACGAAGAGGTCCGGGACCTTGTTCTGGTTCAGGAAGTCGACCACCGCGGTGTGGGTCGGCGTGCCGAGGCCACCCAGGATGGCATAGACGTTGTCCTGAAGGACGAGCTGGCGGACGACCTGGACGGTGTTGGCCGGGTTGTATCCGTCGTCCAGGTACTTGAAGGTCACGCTGCGGCCGTAGATGCCGCCGTGGGCGTTCAAATACTGGAAGAACGACTCGATAGCCGGGCCGATCTCCGAATAGCCCGGCGCGGCCGGCCCGGTCAAGGGCTGGTGCGAACCGAGCAAAATGCTGGTCGGCGTGATACCCGGCGCGGAGGCGGTGTTGGCCACCGACCCGCTGGTGCTCGAGCCACCCGACGACGATGAACTGGAAGAGCTTCCGCATGCGGCGGCGACCAGGCTGAAGGCCGCCATCACCGCAATCACCCGGAATCCCCGCCTAAATGAAGAACGGGATTCACCCATCTATAGTTTCCCCCTGAATTCAGATTCCTGGGCGGGAGCCCTCTGGACCCCGCGCCCGTCTTCGGCCCCGCATCCGCGGTGCCGTCTCTGCAGTGCCACTACCCCTGCGGCAACCACCTCTACCTTGCTCTAACCCGGCTCCTTTCTGAGACTCTTCAACTTGAATATTGCTACACGCACCAGCCCTTGGATTCCCACCGGAGCAATCATGATGATAGCCACCAGCAAGAACCCGTAGATGGCAAGGGCCAGGTTGGCCGAGACCGCCTGGTTGAGGTTCAGCTTCTGGGTGAGCGTGGTCGCCCACTCCGGCACATACACCATTATCAGCGCGCCCCACACCGCGCCGGCCAGCGTGCCCGTCCCGCCGATCACCATCGCAGCCAGCAGCGATATGGAGAGCACGACGGAGAAGCCGCCCGGCGAGACGTTCCCCGCCACCAGGGCGAACAAGCCACCGGCCAGGCCGGCGGCGGCTGCGGAGAGCGCGAAGGCAAGCACCTGGGTCCGCGGCACCGAGATGCCGGACACCTGGGTGGCGATCTCGTCGTCGCGCACGGCCCTGAAGTTGCGCCCCACCCGCGATCGCAGCAGGTTGGCAAAGAGGACCATCACCACCACCACGCAGACCATCTCGATGAGTGCCAGCCACTCCGTCGGCGTGGCCGCCGCGCCCAGGAAGGACGGGGCGTTGGGCTGGTTTACTTCCAGGCCCTGGTAGCCACCGAAGACGGACTGGTACCGGGTGGTGATGTCGGGCAGGCCCAAGGCAAGAGCCAACGTGGCGCCGGCCAGGTAGGGTCCGCGCAGGCGCGCGGCCACCAGGCCCAGGAGCGCGCCGAAGAACATCGTCACCAGCGCCGCTGCAATGAGCATCATCCATAGAGGCGTCTTGGTGTGCAGCTGCAGCAGGGTGAGCGTCCACGCGCCGATGGCCATGAGCGCGCCATGCCCAAGCGAGATCTGCCCATTCTGGCCCGTGAGCACCGACAACCCGACCAGTGCGATCACATACGGGCCAACCAGGGACAGCTGATAAATGCGGTATTGGCCCAGATGCCCGATCAGAAGGTAGAAGAGGACCAGGGCCACCAAGCCGACGACCAAGTTGCGAAGCAGCGGCTGGGCGAGAACGCGCCTCATTCCGCTTTGCCGCTTGACGGCCGGCGTTTCCTTCTTTTCGGGCTGGGCCGAGACCATGGACTCCTGCATCTAGACCCGCCTTGCCGAGATCGAGCTGAAGATTCCCTCGGGCCTGGCCATCAGCACCACCACCAGGATCACGAACGCTCCCACAGTCTCCAGGTCGGAGCCCAGGTAGCCGCCGATGAAGGAGAGGGCGACGCCGGTGATCAGCCCTCCGACCAACGCTCCCACCGGCGAGTCCAGCCCGCCGATGATGGCCGCGGTGAAGCCGAAGATGAGCACCGCGTCCATGTTGTTGGGGAACAGAAACACCTTGGGTGCCGCTAGCAGGCCGGCCACCGCGCCGGCTGCGCAGGCCAGGCCCCATCCGAGCGTGAGCATCCGGCCCACCCGCACGCCGAGCAGCCTGGCGACCTCCGGGGCAAAGGCGCTGGCCCGCATCATCAAACCGAGCTTGGTGTAGCGGAAGAGCACCAGCAGGGCCAGCAGCAGAACCACCACCACGGTAACGATGAAGAGGTCGAAGTTCGATATGGCCAGTCGCGTGCCGCCGATCTTCAGGCCTATGAGAGAGAAGTAGGAGGGGAAGTTACGCAGCTTGGCCCCCCAGATCACCCCGGCCATCGCCTCCAGGAAGATGAGCATGCCGATGGCCACTATCACGGCGTTGAGCGGCGACTTGCTCTCCACCGGCCGCATCACGAAGCGCTCGGTGACCGCCCCCAGGAGGAATCCGAAGACCATTGCCGCCACGAAGGCAACGAAGTACGGCGCATTGCGGTCGACCAGGCTGGCGGCGATGTAGGTGGAGAACATCGCCATGGCGGCCAGCGCGAAGTTGATGACGCGGGTCGAGCGGTAGATGAGCACGATGCCCAGCGCCACCAGCGCGTAGACCAGTCCGTTGCTCACCCCGATCAGAAGGAAATTCCAGAAGTTCCTCAATGCCTCTCCCTCATCGGGTCCACACTCCCAGCCCGCATCGTCAGAATCCCAAGTAGTGGTGGCGAAGTTCCTCGTCACCGCGGATCTTTTCCGCGGCGTCCGAGACCACCACCCGGCCCAAGGAGAGCACCACCGCATCGTCGGCCACCGAAAGCGCGCTGCGGGCGTTCTGCTCTACCAGGAGCACCGACAGCCCCTGCTCGTCACAGAGGCGGCGCAGGAGTGACATGATGCTCGCCACCACCAGCGGAGCCAGGCCAAGGGAGGGCTCGTCCAGGAGGAGGGCCTTGGGCTCGGCCATCAGCGCCCGCCCAACCGCCAGCATCTGGCGCTCGCCGCCCGACAGCGTGAAGGCCGGCTTGCTCGCCCGCGGCTTGAGCGGCTCGAACAGCTCGTAGACCCAGGCCATCTTGGCTTGGACATCGATGTCGCGCTTCCAGATGGCGCCCAGGCGGAGGTTCTCCTCCACCGTCAGCTCCTGGATGACACCTCGGCCCTCCGGCACGTGCGAAACTCCCAAGCGTGCGATCTCCTCCACCGGGCGGTGCAGGAAGTCCACCCCGTCCAGACTCGCCTTGCCCGACGTCGGGGGCACCAGCCCGGTCAAGGTGCGGAGCAGCGTCGTCTTGCCCGCACCGTTCGCCCCGAGCACAGCGGTGATGTGGGAGCGCTCCACCGCCAGGGAGACCTCGGAGAGGGCGCGAACCTGCCCGTATGATGCGCTCAGGTTCTCGACCGTCAGCATGGCGACAACCTCATGCTCCCACCTCGTCCCCCAGGTACGCCTCCGTAACCAGGGGGTTGGCCTTCACTTCGGCCGGCGTCCCAACGGCGATGACCCGCCCGAAGTCGAGCACGCTGATATTCGAACACACCCGCATCACCAGGTCCATGTGGTGCTCGACCAGCACGACGCCAAGGTCCCCGGCAAGATGGAGAATCAGATCCCCCAGCTCCCCCATCTCCTCCTCGGAGAGCCCGGAGGCGGGCTCGTCAAGGAGCAGAAAGCGTGGATTGGAGACCAGGGCCCTGGCCAGTGCCACCTTCTTCTGAATGGCGTATGGAAGCTGGGGTGGGAGCTTGGCGGCATAGCCGGCCACCCCCAGGCGATCCAGTGCCTCCATCGCGGCGGCCCGGAGGCGCCGCTCCTCGGTCACGGTGGACCCGGCGCCCACGAGCGCGCGCAGCACACCCACCTTGGCCTGGGAGTCCGCTCCGATCATCACGTTCTCGATCACGGGCATGCGGGAGAAAAGGCCCAGCCCCTGCAGGGTTCGCGCCACCCCCATGCGGGTCAGCTTCTCCGGCCGCAGGCCGTGCACCTGCTTGCCGAAGTAGGTCAGCGTGCCGGAATCAGGCTTGACAAAGCCGCACATCACGTTGAACAGCGTCGTCTTGCCCGCGCCGTTTGGCCCGATGACGCCGTGCACCTCACGTGGCAACGCCTCCAGCGAGACCCTGTCGAGCGCAACGAGGCCGCCAAAGCGAACACTCACCTCGTCAGCACTCAGTCCCTCTTTGGAATCCATACTGCAGATTCTGGCAGAGTGGAGAGGCTGCATGGGTGGCATTGTGACTTTTGACACACTTTTTCGCTCCGCCTTCCAAGTACGGCCGGGACCGGTCGGGTCAGCGGAAGTCGCGCGACATGGAGCCGACCGGCAGGAGGATGGACTCCAGGGAGGTGGCGATCACGTTCACTACGCCGGAATGGGACTCCACCCTCCCTGCCACGATCAGCGCATCGGCTGAGCGCGCTGTCCTGCGGTAGCGCTCCCAGACGTCGGGCACCACTATCACGTTGGCCAAGCCGGTCTCGTCTTCCAGGCTGATGAAGGTGGTCCCCTTGGCGGTCCGCGGCCGCTGGCGATGCGTCACCACCCCTGCCACCCGAACCGGGCTGCGATCCCTCGCGGCCGGGAGAGCGGCTATGGGCATCACCCCGGACCTCTCCAGTTCCTCCCGCATGAAGGCGAAGGGATGTGCCTCGGGAGAGATCCCGAAAGTGGCTATGTCGAGATAGGCGGACTCCTGTGCCGACAGAGCCGGCAGCTCCGGAGCCTCGTCTCCCAGGGCCATGCCGGGCAGGGAGGGAATCCTGCGGCTGGCCAGCGGCCCGCTGACCCAGACCGCCTGGCGGCGCGACAAGGGATTCATGGCGTCGCGGGCACCCAGGGAGGAGAGCGCACCCGCCTTGGCCAGCGCCTCCAGCTGGGAAGCGGACAGCGAGGCGCGCTCGGCCAGGTCGGCGAGAGAGGAGAAGGGGGCGGCATCGGCGATGCGGGCGGCCACCTTCTCCCCGATGCCGCGTATCTCGGCCAGGCCTATGCGCACGGCCGGCCCCGCCCAGGAGGAGGAGATCATCCTCGCCATGTACCCCTTGCCCTCCGGCGGGGAGCCCCAGGCGGGAGCGGTCTCCAGCGAGCACCCGGAGCCGGAGAGGTTCACCTCCGGGGCCAGCACCCTCACCCCGTGGCGCTTGGCGTCCTCGGAGAGGGTTTCCGGGGACCAGAAGCCCATTGGCTGGGAGTTGATGATGGAGGCGTAGAAGGCCGCCGGATAGTGCAGTTTGAACCAGGCGGAAGCGTAGACGAGATACGCGAAGGAGGCCGAGTGGCTCTCCGGGAAGCCGAAGTTGGCAAAGGCGCGCAGCTTCTCGTAGATCTCCTCGGCCACACCACCGTTTATGCCGTTTGCTTCCATGCCGGCGAAGAGCCGGGCCCGGAGCGCCTCCATCCTCTCGTTGGATCGCTTGGATCCCATGGCCTGGCGTAGCTGATCGGCCTCCCCGGGGGTGAAGCCGGCCACGTCCATGGCCATCTGCATCAGCTGCTCCTGGAAGAGCGGAACCCCCAATGTCTTGGCCAGCGAGCGCTCCAGCAGCGGATGCGCGTAGGTGACCTTCTCCAGCCCGTTGCGCCGCCGGATGTAGGGGTGCACCGAGCCACCCTGGATGGGCCCGGGGCGGATGAGGGCCACCTCCACCACCAGGTCGTAGAAGTGGGTGGGGCGCAGTCTGGGCAGGGTGGCCATCTGCGCGCGGCTCTCCACCTGGAAGACCCCGACGGTGTCCGCCGCCTGCAGCATCTCGTAGACCTCGTCCTCCTGGGGTATGAGGGCCAAGTCCACCTCCTCCCCGTGGAAGTCCCGCACCATGTCCACCATCCGGTGCAGGGCCTCCAGCATCCCCAGTCCCAACAGGTCGAACTTGACCAGGCCGGCTATTGCGCAGTCGTCCTTGTCCCACTGCAGGACGCTGCGCCCCTCACGCCGGGCCCACTCCACCGGGCAAACCTCCACCACCGGACGGTCGCAGATCACCATCCCACCGGTGTGGATGCCCAGATGCCGCGGCGCACCCTCCAGCTCGGCCGCGAGAGTGGCGACCAGATCCGGCACCGCCAGCTCCTGGCGATCCTCGGCGGGCAGGGCGTCGGCCAGGCGGCGATGGCGGCCCATCCCCTTGGACCAGGCATCCAGCACCCCCGAGGTGTACCCGAAGACCCGCCCCACGTCCCGGATGGCCGAGCGGGCGCGGTAGGTGATCACGTTGGCCACCTGGGCCGCCCGCTCGCGGCCATAGGTGGAATAGACGTACTGGATGGCCTCCTCGCGTCTGCCGCTCTCGATGTCCACGTCGATGTCGGGCGGGCCGTCCCGCTCCGGGGAGAGAAAGCGCTCGAAGAGCAGCCCCAGGGCGACGGGGTCCACGTTGGTGATGCCAAGCGCGTAGCAGACCGCCGAGTTCGCGGCCGACCCTCTCCCCTGACAGAAGATGTTGCTGCGCCGGCAGAACTCCACGATGTCGTGCACGATCAGGAAGTAGCCCGCGAAGCCCAGCTCGGCGATGATGCGAAGCTCCCTCTCTATCTGGGCATAGGCCCCCGGCACCCTCTCGGCGGCGCGCTCCCCGTAGCGGGCGACCGCCCCGGACATGGTGAGCTCCCGCAGCCAGGAGTCCTGGCTGCGGCCGGCCGGGACCATGGAGTCGGGCAGGCTGGGGGCGACCAGGGAGAGGTCGAATGCGCACTCCTTGCCCAGCTCGTAGGCGGCCAGGGCCAGGCCCGGGTAGCGGGCGAAACGGCGATGCTGCTCGGCCGGGGAGCGGAGATAGGCCATCTGGTCGGATGCCAGCCAGGGATCCATCTCGTCCAAGGTGGCGTTGGCGCGTATGGCCGCCACGGTGGCGTGCAGGCGCGCCGCGGCCCGGGTCGCGTAGTGGACGTTGTTGGTGGCCACCGCCCGCAAGCCCAGTGAGTCGGCGATGCGCACCAGTTCGTCGTTGCGCACCGAATCGACGGGATCCCCGTGGTCCCAGCACTCGATGACGAAGTTCTCCCGGCCGAAGACCTCGGCCAGGCGCGCGGCCGAGTAGGCCGCCTGGCGGGGGCCCCTCGCCATCAGGTCGCCGGCCACCCTCCCCTTGCGGCATCCCGATAAGATCGCCCAGTCCCCGCTGTCGAAGGAGGCCAGCTCCTCCAAGGTCAGGGAGAAGACCCCCTTCTCGGTCTTGGCCATCTGTCCCTTGGAGATGGCCGCCGAGAGAGAGGCGTACCCGCGCGGGTTGCGCGCCAGCACCACCAGATGCTCGCCGGCCGGGTCGTAGACATTGTCACGCCTGCCCTCGGTGCCTATGGAGAGCTCGGCCCCGAAGACCGTGGCCAGGCCGGTGCCCTTGGCCGAGGCGGAGAAGTTCACCACCCCGTAGAAGCCGTTGTGGTCGGTTATGGCACATATGGGCAGCCTGGCGGCCAATGCGGCCTCCACCAGCCGGCCGGGGCTGGAGGCCCCGTCCAGGAAGCTGAAGTTGGAGTGACAGTGAAGCTCTGCGTAAGGGAGGGGTTCCACTCCTCAAATCTTATCGAACATATGTTCGATTACAACCCGGAAGACGGCCGACCCCGGCTCCCGGCAGGCGGCGTCCGGCCCACCCCGCTAGCCGGGCGGACTGACCAGCAGATAGCGCTCGTCCGAGATCGGCGATCCCCAGAGCCGCACGTCCTGCAACGGCACCAGGCGGGCCTCGCGCCCGAGCTCGGCAAGCATTCCAGCAGCCCGGGCAGCGGGAATCCCCTCGCCCGTCCACCATCTCCCCTCCACCAGCAAAAGCCACCCACCCGGGGCGGAGTGGCTCCACCCAGCGCCGCGCGCCTCCAGCGGGCCGGCGAGCGCCCACAGCAGGTGCCTACATAGGACGGCGTCGAAGATACCGGGCCGGAAGGGAGGATCCGCGGCGTCACCGAGGCAGGCCTCCACCTCCACCCCGAACCGGGAGGCCTCGGCCCGCGCCCCCTCAGCCATGTCCATC
>JAKAOC010000058.1 GCA_021823385.1 Actinomycetes bacterium | reverse complement strand
CAGACGACGCCCGCAAGGTGGTCGTCGCGCCCGGCCGTGCCGGTTTTGCGGTCTACGCCGGTGCGTCCGGACTCCACGCCGTTATGTCTCCGGAGCAGCCGCTCGACGCCACCGGCCTGCTTCTGCATGCCTTACGTGCCGGCGCCGAGCGTATTCGGGTATCAGTTCTCGCCCTGGCTGCGGGAGCGCGCCTGCGCTCGCAAGCAGAGGCCCTTGCCGGCGTACTCGCCTTCCAGCTCTCCTGCTTCAGCCTTGACACCTCCGTCGAGCTGGTCCTCTCGGCGACGGAGTCGCTGCCCGTGGAGGCACGCCCGACGCTGGAGACGCGCATCGGCACTCCCGAGCTCGGGGCTCTGGAAGTCGCCATGCCGCATCGTGAAGCTCTGGTGAGCAGATATGGCCTGACCTTTCTAGAGCACATGGGTATCCCTTTCGCCAAAGTGCAGGATGAGCCGCTAAGGCTGCGCCCCGGCGTCTCCGAGGCTGAGAACGAGTTTCTGGAGGCGGCCGATCCGGCTCTGGAGCGCCTGGCCTCCACGTTGGAGCATGTCCGGGCTACCATCCAGGAGAAGCGGACCTCGGGGGGTTATGGCCCCATTGCAGTGGAGCTGAGGTCCCGATGGCTGGCCAGCGAATTGTTGTCCCAGCCCGAAGTGCTTGGAGCGGAGTCTCTCGAGCGAGTGGACGTGGTCCGCTTCGGCGCCCTGGGCGCCTTCCCCTTCGGCGACTTGGCGCCGATCAAGGGCGGCTTTTGGGGTACCTCCCGCGATGCTGAGGACTTCCTCCTCGCGGCGAACCGCAAAGGCGCCGTGCTTTGGGGGATCGCCGCCTCCATGGATCCCGGTGTGGTGGTTCGGGCAGCAGAGGTCGCGGCGACCTTGGAGCCCCGGATGCCGGGTATCGAGGTGGCGCTGGCGGTTTCCACACACGGAATTGCAGTCCCCTATCTCAAGGAAATGGCCGCCCTCGCCAAGGGCGGGGCAAAGGTGGTCGTCCTTTCCGATCCCTCCGACGGACCGCTGGTTGCGAAGTGGTGAGCAATGGACATTGAAGACAGGGTCGCGAATCTCGAGAACGAATACGCAAGAGTGGTCGACGAGCTCGCCGACCCTAGCGTCTACGCGGACCAGAAAAGATTCAAGGAGCTGTCGCGCAGGCACAAAGAGCTCGAAGTCATCGTCACCACCAATAGAGAGCTGAAGGCGGTCGCGGCCGACCTGCAGGCAGCCGCCGAGCTGGCGGAGATCGCCGGTCCGGAGGATCTGCCGTCCGTGGAGACCGAGATCGAGTCGTTGCTTCAGCGGCAGAGCAAGCTCGAGGAGCAGATGGAGTTCGCGCTCCTGCCGCGTGACGCCAACGACGGCAAGAACGTGATCGTGGAAATCAGGGGCGCCGAAGGAGGCGAAGAGGCCAACCTATTCGCCAAGGATCTCTTCGACATGTACATCCGCTTCGCCGATCGCATGGGGTGGAAGTGGGAGGTCATCGGCTCCGATCCCTCGGAGCGGGGCGGCTTCAACGAGGTCACTCTGCTCGTAAAGGGGGATGACGCCTGGAGGCGCCTGAAGCACGAGGCCGGCCCGCACCGTGTCCAGCGGGTGCCCGTGACCGAATCCCAGGGGCGTATCCACACCTCTTCCGCTACGGTGACCGTTTTGCCCGAGGCGGACGAGGTCGATGTGGTCCTCGACCCAAACGACTTGCGGATCGACGTATACCGCTCCACCGGTCCGGGCGGCCAGTCGGTCAATACCACGGATTCCGCGGTGCGGATAACCCACCTTCCCACCGGCATCGTGGTGGCCATGCAGGATGAGAAGAGCCAGATCCAGAACCGGGCCAAGGCGCTCCAGGTCCTGCGTGCGCGCTTGTTGAAGGCCGAGCAGGATCGGCAGGCCGAGGCTCTCTCCTCAACCCGGCGCAGTCAGGTCGGCGGTGGTGGACGGAGCGAGAAGATCCGGACCTACAACTTCAAGGAGAACCGAGTGACCGATCATCGCATCGGCCTCACCCTCTACAGGCTCGACCGCATCCTGATGGGTGAGCTAGATGAGATCTCCGACGCACTCTTGCTCGACGAGCGCGCCCGCCAACTGGCCGCAGACGCCGGATGAGGCGAGGCCCCTGGGCCCAAGCATGAAGCTCATCGATCTGGCTCGCCGCCACGCCAAGAATTTCGGGGGCATCACGCCCGCCATCTGGGTTGTTGCCGAGCTCGCGGAGACCAATTACGAGCGGGTGGTCGCCGGAATGCATGACGCTTCGCGCGACGTCGTCGCCAGGACGGCAGCGCTTGCCAAGCGTTACCAGCGCGGCGAACCGTTGCAGTACCTGCTCGGTCACTGGAGCTTCAGGGAGCTCGATCTGGTCACCGACGTGAGGGCTTTGATCCCTCGCCCCGAGACCGAGACGCTGGTGGACATCGCCCTCGAACTCGTTGGAAAGAGGGGCGGTGCCGTCGCCGCCGACCTCGGCACCGGAACCGGGGCGATAGGGATCTCGCTCGCGGCCAGTGGAAAGTTCTCACTCGTCTACATGACCGATGCCTCGGCCGGAGCTCTCTCCCTTGCCGCGGAGAACGTGCAACGCAATATCCGCGTGGTCAAGGGGGCGGTCTTCTTGAGCCGCGGGTCCTGGTTTTCGGCTCTTCCGGACTCCGCCAAGGGGCGGGTCGATCTCGTCGCCTCCAACCCGCCCTACATACCAAGCGCCGCAATTTCGAGCCTTGACGAACGGGTGCTCTTCGAGCCGCGCTCGGCGCTAGACGGTGGGCCCTCTGGGATGAACTGCCTTTTCCAAATCTTGTCGGGGGCTCCCGATTACCTGCGCCGAGGAGGATCGGTGGTGTTGGAGATGGGCGAGCAGCAGGCGGAGGTCTTGGCAGAGGTGGCTTCCTCCTTCGGGTACGAAAAGATTTCCGTGCGTCCCGACCCGGCCGGCAGCCCGCGCTTCTTCACGGCTCGCTGGACGGGCTGACCTCAAATTTTGCGGGCATTATTGGCGTTTTCCCGGCGTTGAGTTTGTCGGGTGGACGGCATGACCGGCAAGTGCCACGTCACAGCCGCTCCGTAGGATGTGCCACCATGCAGACTTTGACCCGCCCTGGCTCGACGATCAATCGCCTGGAGGTCCCCAGGCGCTCGCCGCTGGTGCGAGCCCCGGCCACGGGCTCCAGGCAGCGTCTTGTGCGCACCTGTCACGTCGTGGACATAGAGAACCTGGTCGGACAGCCCGAGAGCGGCGAGCGCTACTCCCGGCCGGCCTTTTTGAAGCGCGCACGTGAGTTGTCGAGCGCCTATCGCTCAAAGTGGGTCGATGGGAGCGACTTGGTGTACGTGGGTTGCGACGCCTCCCTGATGCTCGAGATGTTGATGGACTGGGGACGGTATTCGGTGCGCTTCGGCCGAGGCGCCGACGGGGCCGACCGCGCCCTGATCAAGGTGGTCGATATCGACGCAGTGGCGCGAAGCTGCGATGTCCTGCAGATTGCCTCCGGCGACCATGCTTTTGCCGACCTTGCATCCGAGGCCCGGTCACGCGGGCTATTCGTCTGTGTGGTGAGCCGCTCCGGGGCACTCTCAGGAGATCTTCGCCGCAACTCGGACGGCATTTACACCTTCGCCTGATCCTTTCCCAGGACAACCTTCTGGGGTTCCCGCGCCTGCCAAAACGGGCGGTATTTGAATTCGCCCGGCAACGCAATGACAGCCGCGCTTATATGGAGGCATGTCGGCGGCGTTATCGTCGAGCGGGGGCGAGGCATCCATGGGTCAGCAGAAGCGGCCGGCGGCCGGTGAAGCGGAGAGCGCGGTTCTCTCCCATTTTGGCTACCAGCAGGACCTTCATCGCACGCTGCGTTTCTTCGCGCTCTTCGGTATCTCGTTCTCGGTCATCTCCATAACCACCGGCATCTTCCTGAGCTACCGAGTGGCGCTCGCCAACTTCGGGCCGGCGAGCATCTGGGAATGGCTGCTGGTGGGGGCCGGGCAGCTGCTCGTGGCTCTGGTGGTGGCGGAGCTTGGGACTCGCATCCCGCTGGCGGGATACGCGTATCAATGGAGCGCGCGCCTGGTCGGGCCGACCTACGGCTGGTACGTGGGCTTTTTCGGCCTCCTTTATATGACCGTGGGAGGAGGGGCCATCTTTCTGCTGGTCGGAACTCCCCTCCTGCTCTCGGAGTTCGGCATAACCAACCCCTCCGGGCATCTGGTGCTGGCGGTCACCCTGGTCGTCATGTTGGTGCCTATGTTGCTGAACATCGTCTCGGTCCAGCTGGCGGCGAAGGTCAACTCAGTCGCGGTGGTCACCGAGATCGTGGGGACAGTGGTCTTCGGAGTCCTGTTGCTGGTTCTGTGGGGCCTGCACAGCAAGGCGTCGTCCTACGGCGTTGGAATCCTCTCCAATACGTCCAGCACCGCCCACAATCCGATCTGGTACTCCATGGTGCTGGCAGGCATCCTTGGCATGTACACGCTGGTGGGCTTCGAACTTGCGGCCGACCTGGCGGAGGAGGCGCTGGACGCCCGACGCAACGTGCCCAAGGCCGTGCTCTTCGCCGTGGGCGGCTCGGTCGCGCTGGGCTTCGTCGCGCTGCTCGGCTTCACGGTGGCGATCCCGTCGATCCGCTCCGTCGAGTCAACCAACCTGCCTCTCCTGGTCATAGCCCAGTACTGGCTCCCCGGTTGGCTGGTGAAGGTCTTTGTCGCCTTCGTGGTCTTCTCCATGTTCTCGATCAGCGTGGTGGGGGCGGCGGCGCAGGCGCGCCTGGTTTTCGCCCTCGCTCGGGACAACATGCTTCCCTTTTCGCGCTTCTTCTCGCGCATCCATGCCGGCACCAGGACGCCCGTGGCTGCGCTGGTGGTTTTCGGCGTTGTAGACCTCCTCTTCACCGTCTTCGGCTACCTGCAGTCGAACAGCTTCGATACCCTTGTGGGCGCCACCGCCATCATCCCTTTCATCATTTATTTCCTGATAACGGTGGCGTATGCGTTCAAGCGTGGCGCCTTAGACGCGATCCCCGGCGCGTTTTCGCTCGGCCATTTCGCCAAGCCTGTTATCGTGCTGGTGCTGGCCTGGTCGGCCGCCGCGATCCTCTCCCTCTCCCTTCCCTCGGCATTCCGTCTCTCTGACGGGATCGTCGTTGTCAGCCTCGTCCTCGCCTCGCTCTGGTATTTCCTCGCGCTCCGCCGCCGGCTGGCGTCGGGATCAGCCGGGGTGGCGCCGATCGAGAGCTACGCCGAGGAGTGAACGGCAGCCGGCCCTATGGTGCCGGCAGCTTGGGGAGTTGGGGTTCGTGGCCCAGGAGGGCCACTCAAAAGGAGGCAAGCACGGATGGCCGAATCCGAGAGCAACAGCGCGGGGTCGCTGGAGGACTACTTCTATCCCTACCGGGAGCGATACGAGATCCACCGGTCCATTCCCGCTAATGGCGTGGCTCGCGAGGAAGTCATCTCGGTGATCACCGAGATGGCCCACTCCGAGGACAAGATCGGTGACGAGGGCAAGTGCTCGGGGTCGATCTACTCGGGTGACCACGAGCATTACCGGTTCCTGTCGCGTGTATTCGAGCGCTTTGCTCACGCGAATGTGCTGCAGCGGGACATGTATCCAAGCGCCACCAAGCTCGAAGGGGAGATCGTCTCGATGACGCTCGGCCTGATGGGTGGAGCGAGCCGGGGCGGCGAAGCTTGCGGCGTGCTCACCTCAGGTGGCAGCGAGTCCCTCATGTCGGCACTCTTCGCCTATCGCGAATGGGCGCGCGAGGAGAAAGGCGTGACCGAACCGGAGGTGATCATACCAAACTCCGCCCACGTGGCCATCGACAAGGGCGGGCATTACTTCGGGGTAAAGGTGCTGCGCGCTCCACTGGGACCCGACTTTCTCGTTGACCTGGACTGGGTGGAGAGCCACATCACTCCCAACACCATCGCGCTCTTCGGATCGGCGGGGAGCTATCCTTACGGCCTGGTGGATCCCATCGCCGAGCTTGGCCAGCTCGCCCTGCGCCATGGGATTGGCCTTCACGTGGACGGATGCCTGGGCGGATTCCTCCTGCCTTTCGGGCGGATGCTGGGACGCGACATCCCCGCCTTCGATTTCAGCGTTCCCGGCGTAACCTCCATCTCCGCCGACACCCATAAGTACGGCTATGCCCTCAAGGGAACCTCGGTGCTGATGTACGCCAATCGCGAGCTGCGCCGTCGCCAGTATTTCACCTATCCGGACTGGCCCGGAGGCCTCTACCTCTCCCCCGGGATGGCCGGTTCCCGCTCAGGAGGACTAATTGCGGCTACGTGGGCGGCGATGGTTTCCCTGGGACTCGAGGGCTACACCCGTATCGCTGACGCGATCTTCACGACGGCCGACAAGCTGATCGAGGGGATTCGGGCCCAGGACGGGATCCGGCTTTACGGTGAGCCCACCTTCTTGGCGGCGTTCGGCTCGGACGAGTTCGACATTTTCCTGGCCAACGACTATCTTGCCGGCCAAGGCTGGAGGCTTAACGGGTTGCAGCTCCCGCCGGGGCTGCATTTCTGTGTGACCCGGCCCAATACCTACCCGGGAGTGATGGAGTCGTTCCTGGACGACCTGGCCGGGGCAGTCGACTTCGCCCGCATTCCCGGGCGCGGACCGGCCGCGAGCGGGGCTCTCTACGGACTGGCCGGGACGGCCGAGGGCAACCAGGCGGTGGAAGGCCTGCTCTCGGGCGCCCTGGATGCCTACTACGAGGCCGGCCCCGGAGGTGAAGCCTGATGAATTCCGGCGGGGGTGCGGCTCTGGCGGTCGATCTTGGCACGGGTGGATTGAAGGTCGGGATCTACGACGCCGGCGGCCGACTGCTGAAGGCCGAAACGGCGGAGGTCGCTACCACCTACGGAGCCGGCGGAGCCGTCACCCAGGACGCGGACGCATGGTGGAGCATGATCGTTTCGCTGGCGGCTTCCCTCACGCAGGAAACCGGCCTGGGGCCGGAGGTGCGTGCCGTCGCATGCACCGGCCAGTGGGCTTCCACCGTTCCTGTCGATGCCGAGGGACAGGTGGTCGGCGATTGCCTTCTTTGGATGGACACCCGCGGCGGCAGTCTCTCAGCCGCGCGGATCGGGGGAAGGGTGGCGGGCTACAACGCCGCCCGGGCGCTGCGCTTTATCCGCAAGAGCGGAGGCGCCCCTTCGCGCTACGGGGCCGACCCAGTTGGGCACATCCTCTTCCTGGAGGCGAGCCTTCCCGAGGTGGCGGACCGGGCCCGGTGGTATCTGGAGCCAGTCGACTTTTTGACCATGCGCCTCACCGGCAAGGTGACGGCTACAGCCGCATCGATGACGGCGGCCTGGCTGACCGACAACCGGAACCCCGGCACGCGTGATTACGACGCCGAGTTGATCGGCCTGGCCGGCGTACCCGCAGCCAAGTTGCCTACTCTCGTGCCGGTGGGATCCGTCGTGGGCACGATTCTGCCGCACGTGGCGCGGGCGATGGGCATCTCTGATGAAGCCAAGGTGGTGACGGGGCTTCCCGACCTGCACACCGCGGCGATCGGATCCGGGGCGACCCGTCTTGGGGAGGTTCATCTTTGCCTCTCCACGACATCCTGGATCTCCGCACCGACGGCCAAGAAGAAGACCGACGTGCTGCATTCGATCGCCACGGTGCCTGGGGTGGTGGCCGGCGAATATCTAATCGCGGATAACCACGAGACCGCGGGAGAATGTCTCGACTGGCTGCGCGGCTCGCTGATCGCTCCAGGCGACGGCTTGGGGCCGGAGGCGTCCGAGCCTGCTTTCCCCGACCTGGATCGGCTGGCCGAGACGGCGCCTCCCGGGTGCGGTGGAGTCATCTTCACTCCCTGGTTGACCGGGGAGCGCTCCCCGGTCGATGACCGCAGGGCCAGAGCCGGCTTTCTGGGGATCTCGCTCTCCACCACCAGGGCCGAGGTGGTGCGCTCCGTGCTCGAGGGGGTGGCGTACTCGAACCGGTGGCTGTATGAGCCGGTGCGCCGGTTCCTGGCATCGAAGCCGCAGTCCCTTCGCATCCTGGGTGGGGGCGCCTCCTCCGACATATGGTGCCAGATGCACGCGGACGTGCTTGGCATGAAGGTGGAGCGGGTGGAGGAACCCGTCTTTGCCAACTTGCGGGGCGCCGCGCTGCTAGCCATGGTCGGCACCGGAATGATCGATCGCGAGGAGGCCAGGAGAGCTGTGCGGGTGGAGTCCACCTTCGTTCCCGATCCTTCGCACGCTGCGGTCTATGCGGCAAGCTACCGGGTGTTTAGGAAGATCTACTCCCGTCAAAAGCCCCTCTACGCCGACCTGGAGGCGGCGCGGGAGATGGGAACCTGATAGCTGGTCGCGGCTTTCGGCGCACCCCCACGACGGTTCAGCTTTTGGGCACCAGGAACTTCCCGATGACCGGCAGCTCCCAAAACGATTCAGCCCGGGCTATGGCCATCGCCACCTGTGCCAGGTTTTCGGGAGTGTCGAAAATGAGATAGCGGGGGAGCCACTTGGGGTTGAACTTGGCGTTGAAACGCCAGAGGCTCTCGATCTGCATGGTGTCGGAGAGGCGGCGAAGGAACCAGCGCTCCAGCCTCGCGTGGACGTTCTCCTCGGCTTCGCCGGCAATGACGGCGCGCATGGTGGCGAAGTTGAGGCTTAGTGCGGAGTAGCCCGTCTCGCGCAGGTGCTCAATGGTGGCAACCACCATCAAGTCGGTGAGCCCGTTGGGGTGTTCACCGAGGTCGCGGCGCATCAAGTCCAGCGAGAAGCCATTTATGCCGGGGGCGGGGACCCATTGGCAGAAGCCGACCACGTTTCCCTCGGGCCCGTAGCAGACCGTCAGCATCAGACCTGTGTCCCGGGGATCGAGGAAGCGGCCGAGCGTCATCGAAAAGCCGCGCTCGACGCCACCTCTCCGGCTGCGCGTCAGCACGTCGAGAAGCTCGGATCGAAGAGGCTCCTCCACCTTCGAAGGGTCCTGGAACTCGATCCTGTAGTGGTGGTTGCGCATTCGGTTTGCTGCCTGGCGCAGGCTCTTGTGGCGTTTGCCGTCCAGTCGGAAGTCATCGACCTCCACCACCGCTTCGTCACCGATGTACATGGAGTGCAACCCGTCCGCCGCATAGACGGGCAGCCACTTTTCACCCGCTCCAAGCACGCTTAGCGCCCAGCCGTTGGAGGAGGCGAAGTGCATGAACTCCTTCCACGCCTGCCGCGAGGTGGCCTCGGGGCCGATGGGGTCGGGCGAGACCAGCGCCACGCGCACCGCCGAG
>JAKAOC010000057.1 GCA_021823385.1 Actinomycetes bacterium | reverse complement strand
GCTCCCACCAGTGCCAGCTCCACAAGGAAGAGCAGGACGTTGGCGTGGCTGAAGACGAGCACGGTAAGCATGGCCGCGGTGATCAGCATTCCGATCACTGTGAGCGTCCGGGCTCCAACCCGGTCGGCGATACGGCCGGCTATGGGCGCGACGACGCCCAAGCCCGCCGGCATGACCATCAACTCGAGGCCCGATCGACCGACCGGGACATGGAGTGAATTGACAAGGAAGAACGGGACGACGAAGAGGACGCCGAAAAGCACTAAGTAGCAAATTAGGCCGGTGGCGATGCCAATGGTGAATGCGGCTCGCTTGAAGAGTTCGAGGTCGATCATGGGGTTCGGAATTTTGTGCTGCCTGAGGATGAAGAAGGTTCCCCCGACCACGAAGAAGGCAAAGAAGCCGAGAATCTCCGGCGAGAGCCATCCCAGATGGTTGCCCTCGGAGATCCCCAGCAGCAGAGCCGTCACGGACGGTACGAACATGGCCAAGCCGGCCCAGTCGAAGGAGACGCGCTTGGAAAGATGCTGGGATCTCGGGATCAGGAACCATCCCAGCAACGTTCCGATCAAGCCTGCCGGCACGTTGACGAAGAAGATGAGCTGCCAGCCGCCAATGGCCATCAAGAGGCCACCGACCGCGGGGCCGATTGCCAGGCCAAGTGCCTGGGCCGCGCCTTGGATTCCGATCGCGGTCCCCAGCTTGTTCTTGGGCGTCGCCGCCACGATGATGGCGACGCTGTTCGCCTGCAGCATGGCGGCGCCGATTCCCTGCAGGATTCTTGCTGCCACCAGAAAGCTGAGCGAAGGCGCGAACCCGGAGAGCGCCGAGCCCAGGATGAAGATCAGAAAGCCGTAGGTGTAGAGCAGCTTTCGGCCGATCATGTCGGCGATGCGGCCGACGGCCGCCAGCAGGCTGATCAGCACCAGCAGGTAAGAGAGCCCCACCCATTGAACTGCCGACACGGAGGTGTGGAAGTCGCGCTGCAGGATTGGGAAGGCCTGGGTGACGATGCTTGCGTCCAGTTGGCCCATGAATGCGCCAATGCACACCGTGCCGACCACCAGCCAGTGCGCGTAGGAGAGTTTGCGGACCGATTCGGGCCTTTGTGGTTCGGCCAGCAGCCGCTTAACGCCGTTTCGCCGCACTGGCTCTAGCGCCATTTTCTCCATCCCCCGGTCAGGGTTTCCGGCGGCAAGGGCCGAGAGTTCTTCAAAGGAAGGGCCAGTCACAGGCGTATTCATCCCGTGCGCAGCCTCGCCGGCTGACGTCCACCCCACCTGGTTCGAGAAGCCCGTAACCGCGTGGCGGCATACGAAGGCCTTTCCTCAGTGTAGTTGAAGGATACTTGCAATCCAGGCAATGAGCCGGTAGTGGCCGGCTGGCATGACCGCATGCGGCCGATGCTCTTTTAGCCTGTATCCCGTGAACATTGCGGTCGTCTGCCCTTACAGTCTCGGCTATCCGGGCGGCGTTCAGAGCCAGGTCGTGGGTCTCACGGAAGAGATGCGCCGCCTCGGCCACGAGGTGGAGCTGCTGGCTCCTTGCGACGACGTCAAACCCCCATATCAGATGATCTGCCTCGGCCCATCGCTGCGGCTGCGGGCAAACGGCTCCGTGGCGCCCACCGGCTTGCGTACCACCACGCTCGCCGCGCTCCGCAGGGAGCTGCGCCGCTCGAAGTTCGATGTCGTCCACCTGCACGAGCCGCTGGCCCCGGGGCCGGCTCTTGTAACGCTCGCCTCCGTGCGGCTGCCCGTCGTGGGCACCTTCCACCGCCAGGGTGTCTCGCTTCCGTACTTGGCATGGGGCAGGGTGTTGCGGCCGCTGGCCGACCGCCTTGCCCTGCGCTTCGCCGTCTCGCAGGATGCCGCGCGAACTGCCTCGCGTGTGGTGGGCGGGGAGTATCGCGTGGTGGGAAACGGGGTTGACCTGCGCCGCTTCGAGGACGCGCCCTCCTGGCCCAAGAGCGATCGCTCGGTTCTTTTCCTGGGAAGGCACGAACATCGAAAGGGCCTCGAGGTTCTTCTTCAGGCCGTTCCCATGGTGAAGAGCGATGTCGACTTCTGGATCGCCGGAGATGGACCCGAGTCCCCTGAGCTGCACCGTCGGTACGCGCGACTCGAGAATGTCCACTGGCTTGGCCGCATCTCGGACTCCGAGGTCGCCCTCAGGCTGCGTGCTGCCGACGCCTATGTTGCGCCTAGCCTCTATGGCGAGTCTTTCGGTGTGGTGCTCCTAGAGGCGATGGCTGCCTCGACGGCGATAATCGCCTCGGACATCCCCGGCTATCGGGATGTGGCCCGGGATGCAAAGGAGGCACTCCTTGTGCCTCCCGGAGAGCCTCGCCGCCTCGCGGAGGGTATTGACTTGGTACTCTCTGACCGGACGCTTGCTGAGCGCCTGGTTGCCAACGGCAGCGTACGTGCGGCGGAGTTTTCCATGGAGGGCCTGGCCAAGATGTATTTGAGCGCCTTCGAGGAGGCACTCTCGAAGTGAGAGTGGGACAGGTGGCAAAACAGAGCACATACCCGCTGTGGGGCGGAATTGACGGGTTCGATCCCAAGAGAGGGTCCGCAGAGGTGGTTTCGTACTACTTGGCGGTTGGCGCAATCGTGGGAGTGGTGCTCGGAGTCGTCATCGGCGTGCTGATTGCCATGGCCGGCGTGCCCACGGGTGCCTCCACTATCGCGGGTGCCGCGGTGCTGGTGGGCTCCTTGGTTGTGGCGGCGGTTGGGTACAGCCAGGCCGGCGTCGACGAGTCGCACCTATTGGACTTGGCGCTCCTGGACGACGACAACGCTCCCAGGGCGGAGTCGCTTGTGGAGGGGATCTCGGCCAGCATAGGCCTCGAGCCACCAAACGTGTTTCTCCTTGATGAGCCCCAGATCAATGCTCTCGCGATCCAGGGGCCGGACCGCGCGGGCGCCGTGGTGGTCACCAGCGGAGCGCTCGAACTCCTCACGCGGCTCGAGCTCGAGGCGTTGCTGGCAAGAGAGCTGGTCAAGATCCGATCAGGCGAGGTGGGCTTCGAGGCAAAGGTCCGTGCCTTCCGCCGAGTGGTTGGCCGGTTCTGGCCGGGTGCGGTGCCCACGGTCTACACCCACGCCATGCTGGGGCGTGACATCGCCGCCGATGTAGGCGCTCTGACCGCGACGCGCTTTCCGCCTGCGCTAATCTCGCTCATGCTAAAGGCCGAGGAGATAAAGGTCCAGCCCACCGCGGACCCCAAGCGACGCTTGTTCGGCCCGTTCTGGTTCATCCCCGAGCTTCGTGACGTGGTTACGGCCGAGCGATTGACCGAGATTTCCGAGTTCTGACCCAAGGAGCCGATTTGCACCCCAAGGCCAAGTTCGTTGCCGCCTCCGTTTCCGCCGCCGCGCTGCTGGCTGCGTGCGGGTCCAGCCCCGCTGCCAGCACTACGACCAGCACCCGGGCTTCCACCACGACCACCGCGCCCCCGCCCACCTATGCGCTGACCGGGTTGCCTCAGGTCCCCGGAGGGCCGAATCCGAATCGTCCGCCGTTGATGGTGAAGATCGACAACGCGCCCCAGGCATGGCCGCAGTCTGGAATCGACCACGCCGACATCGTCTACGAGGAGCAGGTCGAAGGCGGGCTCACCCGCTACATGATCGTCTTTCAGTCCCAAAATGCCGCAAAGGTCGGGCCGATCCGCTCAGTCAGGGCTACCGATGCAGCGCTTGCGGCCCAGACCGGAGGGCTGCTTGCCTACTCCGGAGGAATTCCGACCTTTGTCGCCGACGTCAGGGCAACCGGGGTGGTTGATGTGGGCGCCAACCTGGCGGGTTCGGCCTACTACCGCGACTACAACCGGCCCGAGCCGCACAACCTCTATAGCTCGACGGCAGCCCTCTACAAGGCCGCAGGAGGGCGAGGCTCGACGCCGCATGCGCTGTTCAGCTACGTCAGGCCGGGGACAAGCGAACCCGCCGCGCTTTCCAAGCCCGCGCCTGCTTTCAGCATCGCAATCTCGGGCGCCGTCACCGACACGTGGACCTACAACTCGGCGAATTCGGATTGGACCAAGTCCATCAACGGCACCCAGGTCACCACGACCAGCGGCTCGCCGATAACCGCGACCAACGTGATCATAGAGTACGTCAACTACGTGAACACCGGCTTTGTGGACCCTGCCGGAAACCCCGTGCCGGAGGCGCAGCTGGTTGGCTCGGGGACTGGCGAAGTGGCCTTCGGCGGAAGGATAGCGACCGCAAAGTGGGCTAAGCCCTCGGAGGCGGCGGTGCCGACGTACACCTATTCCAATGGCCAGCCGGTCAAGGTGCTTCCGGGGCGCACCTGGGTGATCTTCGCCCCGATAGGTGCCACGCTGTCGGTCCAGGGCTAGGTGAGTCCATCAACTTGGCGTTGGACCTCGAGCAGCCCGCGCGAGGAGTCCTGAGAGAGTCCGCGCGAGAAGCCTGACGACGGATTCCGTGCGCAATGGACGGCGCCTGAGCGGATTTGGGTGTTTGCAATGCGGAATTCGATGGAAATAGTGCGATGGGGTGCCGAAAAGGCGACCCACTGAAATGCCCGCGCAGGCCTTAGACTGTAGGTCGCGTAGGCGGCCGGTATACGGTCGCCGATCCCACCAAGAGCTTCGAAAGGGTGTCATGATGACCGAGGAGACTGCTCCCGCCGTGACAAAGGCGACCGCACGAGTGAAGCGCGGCCTCGCGGAGATGCTTAGAGGCGGCGTCATCATGGACGTCGTCACCGCTGACCAGGCCAAGATAGCCGAGGATGCGGGTGCGGTGGCGGTGATGGCGCTCGAGCGCGTGCCGGCCGACATCCGGCGTGATGGCGGCGTTGCGCGCATGAGCGACCCGGCCCTGATCGAAGGGATACAGGCCGCGGTCTCCATTCCCGTCATGGCTAAGGCGCGTATCGGCCACTTCGTCGAGGCGCAGATCCTCGAGGCGCTGCAGGTCGACTACATAGACGAGTCCGAGGTGCTGACCCCCGCCGACGAGGCGCACCATATCGACAAGTGGCGCTTCCCGGTTCCCTTCGTCTGCGGCGCCACCAACCTGGGCGAGGCGCTCCGCCGCATTTCCGAGGGTGCTGCTCTGATCAGGTCCAAGGGCGAGGCGGGCACCGGCAACGTCGTAGAGGCGGTGCGCCACCTTCGTTCCATCGTGGGCGATATCAGAAAGATCACCCAGGCAGACTCCGCGGAGCTGCACGCCTGGGCCAAGGACCTGCGTGCCCCTTACGAACTCGTGGCCGAGATTGCGGAGACCGGCAAGCTTCCCGTCCCGCTCTTCTGCGCAGGTGGCATTGCCACGCCAGCGGATGCCGCTCTGGTCATGCAGCTTGGGGCGGAGGCCTGCTTCGTAGGCTCTGGCATCTTCAAGAGCGGTGATCCCGCCAAGAGGGCTCGCGCTATCGTCGAGGCGACCACTCACTTCCAGGATGCGAGCATTCTGGCAAAGGTTTCGCGCAATCTGGGCGTCCCCATGGTGGGCATCGAGATGGACAAGGTGGACGTGCACCTTGCCGAGCGGGGCTGGTAGAGATTCCCGAGGATCCGGTCGTCGGCATACTCGCCCTACAGGGCGACTTTCGTGAGCACGCGGAGTCGTTCGGGCGCCTAGGCGTCGAAGCGCGTCTGGTCAAGCTGCCAGCCGAGCTGAAGGGCGTGACGCACCTGGTCATTCCGGGAGGCGAGTCGACCACGATCTCCCTGCTACTTCGCTCTTCCGAGTTGCTCGAGCCGGTGATCGGTTTCGCGGCAAACGGGGGAGCGCTGCTGGGCACCTGCGCCGGCATGATCATTCTCGCTTCCGAGATCCTTGATGGCCGGCCGGACCAGGTCGCCCTGGGTGCCATCGACATAACGGTACGCCGCAACGGCTTCGGCCGCCAGGTGAACTCCTTCGAGGCGGACCTTCGCGTGGAAGGTGTGGCAGGAGGGCCGATGACGGTGGCCTTCATCCGTGCGCCCGTTGTCACTCGTGTCGGCCCTGGTGTGAGCGTGCTGGCGAGCGTCACCTACGAGTTCCAGGCCGGCGGTACCCACGAAGTGCCCGCGGTCTGCCGCTCCGACAACGTTCTGGTCAGCTCATTCCATCCGGAGGTGACCGGCGACGACCGATTGCATAAGCTGTTTCTTGAGAGCTTCTAGACGTTCACTTGAGGTGGGATAAATGTCAGGTCACTCCAAATGGGCGACCATCAAGCACAAGAAGGGTGCCCAGGACAAGGCTCGCGGCAAGCTTTTTGCAAAGCTGATCCGGCAAGTGGAGGTGGCCGCCCGTGAAGGCGGAGGTGACCTTTCGTCCAATGCGACGCTCAGGACCATGTACAGCAAGGCCCGCGATGCCTCGGTGCCGGTCGATACGATCGACCGGGCGATAAAGCGAGGGACCGGAGAGCTGGAAGGCGTGCGCTACGAGCCTGTCACCTACGAGGGCTACGCGGCCGCGGGTGTGGCGATCATCGTCGAATGCCTTACCGACAACAGGAACCGCACCGGAGCGGATGTGCGCAACGCATTTTCGAAGAACGGCGGCTCCATGGCCGAGCCGGGAGCAGTTGCCTGGCAGTTCGAGCGCAAGGGAGTGCTGCTCATGGAGCGCAGTGCCGACGAGGATGAACTGATGCTTGCCGCTGCTGAGGCAGGTGCGGAGGACGTAAGCGACCTAGGAGACAGTTGGCAGGTGACTTGTGCGCCATCCACGCTTGGCGAGGTGCGTGATTCGCTTGAGGCGGCCGGCTACAAGGTCTCCTCGGCCGAGCTGACAATGGTTCCCAACACGATGATCCCGTTGAACGAAGAGGCTGAGGCCCGCAAGGTGCTCAGGGTGGTGGACGCCTTGGAGGATATGGATGACGTTCAGAACGTCTATGCCAATTTCGACATACCCGATGCCATTCTCGAACTGGTGGAGGCCTAGTGGTGCTGGGCGTGGGTGACCCTGCTCCAGACTTCGAACTGGAGGGGCATCCCGAAGCGCAGTACTCATTGAAGTCGATGTTGGGGCGACCCCTGATTCTCGCGTTCTATCCGGAGGATCACTCGCCCGTTTGCACGCTGCAGCTGCGTGCCTACTCCGATGGCATGCCTGAATTCTCCGGCTTGGGGGCCACCGTGTGGGGCATCAGCCCTCAGGACCCCGAGACACATCGCGCCTTTGCCGAGCGCCAGTCCCTTTCGGTACCGCTGCTCTCCGATCTCGACAGGAAGGTGGGCGCCGCCTACGGAGTGCTCGGGCCGCTCGGCTTCTATCGCCGGAGCATTTTTGTGATCAACCGGCAAGGGTTCGTCACATTCTGTCACCGGACCACCGCCGGGCTCACCTACCAGCCGATGAGCACCTTGCTCAAGGCGGTCAGGGAGGCCGAGGCGGAACCGTCCTAGGCTGGCATACGGTGCGCGTTCTGGGAATCGACCCCGGCCTATCCCGCTGCGGATACGGCGTAGTCGATTCCCTGCCTTTGGCCGCGGAGCATATAGTCTCCGCCGGCCTGATCCAGACCGCGCCCAGCGCGCCGCTGGGTGAGAGGCTTTCGGAGTTTTTCACCGAGATCGCGGCCCTGATTGGCGACTACCGTCCCGACGTGGTGGTCGTGGAGAGAATCCTGTTTCGCAAGAATGCCAAGACCGCTTTTGGGGTGGTGCAGGCGGTTGGCCTGGTCCATTTGGCCTGCCATCAAGCCGGCGTCGCAGTCCTGGAGTACAGTGCGGCTGAGGTGAAGCTGGCAGTGGCCGGCCACGGAGCCGCGAGCAAGTTTCAAGTACAGAGGATGGTCCAGATCATCGGTGATCTTCCCAGCGCTCCGGAGCCGCCGGACGTCGCGGACGCGGTGGCGCTCGCACTTTGCCACCTCGCTAACATGCGGGGAGGGGGAGCCGCCAGGACTACCGCTCCTGCGCCTCTTCCCCAAGTTGACTAGGAGTCTTGGCTGGTGATTGCACTTCTGAGTGGCACGGTCCGAGGAACCGGCGGTGCCCGGACTCTGATCGTTCAGGCGGGCGGCGTGGGGTATCTAGTCTCGGTTCCCCTCGCCATCGCGATGACGGCCAAGCCGGGCCAGGAGATCGAACTCTTCTGCGTCACCGTGGTCCGCGAGGACTCGATCTCCATCTACGGTTTCGAGACGCTTGCCGAGCGCAACCTGTTCGAGGTTCTGATCGGAGTTCGGATGGTCGGCCCCGCACTGGCGCTCGTCATCGTCTCGATGCTGGATGCCGATTTGCTCACTGAGGCGGTCGAGACAAAGGACGTGGCGATGTTGACGCGGGTTCCCGGCATCGGCGAGAAGACGGCCACACGCATCCTGGTCGAGCTCTCCTCGAAGCTCGCTTCCATTCGGGCCCTGTCCGGGGCTTCGGGCGGCGCGCCGCGCAGCGCGGGGGATTCGTCGGTGCGGCGGGAGGTGGAGGCGGCGCTTGCTTCACTGGGCTTCGACGCACGCGAGATCAGGAGAGGCGTAGAGGCAATGGAGCCCGGCCAGGACGTCGCCCAGGCGGTCAGAGCGGCGTTGGCGGAGCTGCGCTCGTGAGTCCCCGCAAGGAGATGATCTCCGGAGGCGATCCGGTGGATGACAATCGCGCCGAAGCCTCCAACCCCTTCGCCCTGCCATCGGATATTGCCAGCGAAGTGGCCATCAGGCCGCGATCGCTGGACGAGTTCATTGGACAGGGCCAGATCAAGGCTCATTTGGAAGTGGTGATCAAGGCGGCCCAGGGGCGCGGCCAGAGCGTGGACCACCTCCTCTTTGCAGGACCCCCCGGCTTGGGCAAGACGTCGCTCGCCCAAATCGTGGCGAACGAGATGGGGGCCGGCTTCCGTGTCACCTCCGGCCCGACGCTCGTGCGGGGTGGAGACCTGGCCGCCATCCTGAATTCGCTCAATGAGGGTGACGTGCTCTTCATCGACGAGATCCACCGTATGACCAAGGCGGCAGGCGAAGTTCTTTACCCCGCCATGGAGGACTTCAAGCTGGACATCCTGGTCGGCGAAGGGCCGACGGCGCGGTCGATCCGGATCGACCTGCCCAGGTTTACTCTTATCGGTGCCACCACTCGGACCGGCATGCTTACCGGGCCCCTGCGCGACCGCTTCGGTTTCGTGACCCGGCTCGACTACTACGATCCCGAGGAGCTGGCCACCATAGTGCGCCGCTCCGCCGCCATCCTGGACGTCGAGATCGCACAGGGAGCCAGCCTGGAGATAGCCCGTCGTGCGCGAGGTACGCCGCGACTCGCCAATCGGCTCTTGCGCAGGGTAAGATACTACGCTTAGGTATATT
>JAKAOC010000056.1 GCA_021823385.1 Actinomycetes bacterium | reverse complement strand
CGAGGCGGCCGCCAGGTTGGCGCGCATCATCCTGGAGGAGCGCCCGCAGGTGATGCTCACCTATCCGGAGATCCAGCGCCGCTACCCCCACCCCGACCACCTCCGGGTCCACGAGGTCTCCATGCGAGCGCGGGAGCTGGCCGCCGATGCCGGTTTCGCGGCGGAGGAGGGAGAGAAGCCCCATGTCGTGGCCAAGGTCTATTACCATGTGTGGACCCCGGAGAGGATGCGGGCTCTGCACGCCAAGTTTCTCGAGCTGGGCAAGGAGTCGCCGTATTCGCCCGAGTGGCTGGAAGGAGCCGAGGCCGACTACGAGGCGACCACCAAGATCGATATCAGGGGCTATCACTCGCGCCGCAGCGCGGCCCTGCGCGCGCATGCCACCCAGATCGACCCCGAATCGCGCAACTGGTTCGGCCTGAGCGACACCGAGGCGGAGGATGCATATCCCACCGAGGATCTCTTCCTGGCCATGGCCCCCGATGGCTACCGGCCCGAAGGCATCGAAACCGATCTTTTCGCCGGCCTGTAGCTGCTCTTTGGCGAAACGTGTCGGCCTAGGGCCGGCAAAAGTGCCAAGATTGTTGGCGGAGTCAGTGCGCCAATGGGGCGCGAAAGCCTGTTGGGTCAGGCTGGCCCAGGAGAGGGAGAATTGAGCAAGTACGCATGGCTTAGCAGTGAGTGGTTTGCCGAGACTTTCAAGATGGCGGCGACGCAGCCAGAGCGTCCCGGCGCCACGGCGCGCATCCAGTACGTCATCGAGGGCGGTCCCTCAGGGGCTATCAAGTATTACTGGGTGGTGGAGAACGGCAAACTGACGGAGTCGCGGCTTGGTGAGATCGACGACGCCGAGATCACCCTCACGCAGAGCTACGACGACGCCAAAAAGATCCAGAAGCTCCAGCTGGATGCCAACGCGGCATTCATGCAGGGGAGGCTGAAGGTCGACGGGAACATCGGCAAGCTGATGTCGCTGCTGCCGGTGACCAACTCGGCGGAGTACCGCCAGCTGCAGAAGGAGATCCTCGAGGTCACCGACTTCGGCGATTGAGGAGCTGCCTCAGCGTAGGCAAAAGAAGAGGGCCCGGCGTTGTACGCCGGGCCCTCTTCTTCTCTGGATCTCTGGCTGTCTCAGCCGGCCCGGATCAGGACTGCGCCTGGTCCTTGGTCTCGCTGGAGGCGTCCTTGTTCTGGGTGGTGCCGTCCTTCAAGCCCTTCTCGAACTCGCCCTTGGCCTGTCCGACGGAACGGGCGATCTTGGGCAGGCGAGAGGCGCCGAAGACGACGACGATGACGACCAGCAGGATGAGCATGTCCTGCCCGAGGATTTCGGCAAACACGGCTACCGCCCTTCAGAATGCACCGGGGTGGATTTGCCCCTTTGGATCAGATTCTAGTCCTATCGGCGAAGGAGCGCACTACTGGGCCGCCAGCCCCGACTGGACCTGCTTCAACTGGCGATAGCCGATGGTGACGATCTTGTGGTCGGCCAGCAGCTCTCGCGCCAGGGGGGAGGTGAGGAACAGGTGCGCCCTGGCGAAGCGCTCCCAGCCCTGGGGATAGAGCGCGCTCAGCTCGTCGGAGGCCACCGCGGGGCGAAAGGAGATCTCGCTCACCCCCGGGGGCAGGGAGGCAAGCGTCTCCTCGAAGATGTGCTCGTCCACGAAGTTGGAGCCGGGACCGGAGTCGAAGGCGCAGACCTGACCGGTGGGGGAGACCACCCCTGCCTCGGAGGCGAGCCCGGCGGCAGGGAAAACGGTTGTGGAGGGGTCGCCGTTCGTCGGAACCCGGACCGGGAGGCCGAACTCCAGGGCAACCTCGATGAGCACGTCGAAGAACTCGGGGCGCAGGGTGAGCGCCTGGGCTTCGGACGCCAGGTGCGAGGGTTCGAAGCCGTAGAAGACCGCTCTTTCCACCTGGGCTCGGCACTCCCGGCGCACCTCTGCGGTGTCGGCGTGCTCCCAGAATTCCTCGAGAGTGCGCGGTAGCTCACCTGCCCCGTCGACAAGAGTGGGGGACTGGGTGAGCGGCGCCATGCGGAAGATGTCGTGGTCGGAGGTCAGCACCAGCGCGATCCCTATGTCCTGGCCGCGAAAAAGGGAGTTCACCTCACGCGACCAGGGGGCATTGGCCAGCAGCCTGGCGGTGGTGGCAACGCCATGGGTTAGCGCGTCTAAGGCCGCGACATTGTGGGAGTGGGAGAAGCCGAGCGAGTCGCAGGAGATGATGCAGAGCCTGGCGTCTTCCGGATGCCCCAGCTTGCGAAGGAGTTCGCCGGTTTGCAAGTGCGCCTTTCTCCTCTAGGTGGCTGGCGAACTCAACGTTAGTCGGCGCCTGGGGCGCCGAGCTCTGCTCAGCCGTTGTGCGCGGTGGCGAGCGGCCGCCCGCGGCGTGAGGAGTTCTCGGCGCTCAAAAGCTGCTGACGGGCCAAGGTGACCTGCCTAAGGCCGATTCGGCGCGTGCGCTCGTCTAGCTTCCAGCTCGGCTTGCGCCGTGCGGACCCCTCGTCCTCGATGAGTGGCAACTGGTTCCTCATGGAAACAATTATGACGCAGGTCTGTGACAAAGTATCGAACACCCGTTCGATTAGTGCCGACCGGCCTTGTCATAGGTGACGAATGGCCGATGGAATGCCGTTATCAGGCTTCGGCGGTGGGGCTCGGCTCGGACTGGGGTGGCGGAGTCGCCGCTACCTCGGGAGACGAGCCGTTGCTGGGCGCCCCTCCGTTGCCGGCGGCCTTCTCGTCGCTGATGCGTGGCACGAACTTGAAGCTGCCCTCCGGGTGCACCGGTCCACCGTGGGCCTCGTCGACCAGCCGGCTGACTTCTTTGCCGTCGACGGTCTCTTTCTCGAGCAGCGCCTTTGCCACCAGTTCGAGGCCATGACGGTGCCTGCCCAGCAGCTCCATTGCGCGCTCTTCCTGCTCGCGCAAGATGCGCTCGACCTCTTCGTCGATGATGTGCTGGGTCTGCTCGGAGTAGTCGCGGGTGTGCATGATGTCCTCGCCGAGGAAGACCATCTCCTGGCTTCCCCAGGCCATGGGGCCGATCTTGTCGCTCATGCCCCACTCGCGGACCATCTTGCGCGCCAGCTCCGTGTTGCGCACCAGGTCGTTGCTGGCGCCGGTGGACAGATCGCCATAGATAAGCATCTCGGCCACGCGTCCGCCCATGCGGACGACCAGGGAGTCCTCGATGTACTCCTTGGAGTTGATGTGCTTCTCCTCCAAGGGGAGCTGCTGCGTGACGCCCAGAGCCATACCGGTCGGGAGGATGGTCACCTTGTGCACCGGGTCGGCATGCGGTAGCAGGTAGGCCAGCACCGCGTGCCCACCCTCGTGGTAGGCCACGCGCTCCTTCTCCTCGTCGGAGAGAACCACCGCGTCCCTGCGCTGGCCCATCAGGACCCGGTCGCGAGCCGCCTCGAAGTCCTCCATGGCCACATCGTGGGCCCCACGCCGCACTGCGTGCAGGGCAGCCTCGTTGACCAGGTTGGCCAGATCGGCACCGCTCATGCCCGGGGTGCCGCGAGCGACCACCTCGAGGTTTACGTCGTCGGCCATTCGCTTGCCGCGGCAGTGGACCTTCAGAATCGGAAGGCGCTCGTCGAGATCGGGGAGGGGGACGACGATCTGGCGATCGAAGCGCCCGGGGCGGAGAAGGGCGGGGTCGAGGATGTCCGGCCGGTTGGTGGCCGCCATCATGACGATGCCTTCGGTGGTGTCGAAGCCGTCCATCTCGGAGAGCAGCTGGTTGAGGGTCTGCTCACGCTCGTCGTGGCCGCCTCCGAGCCCGGCGCCCCTCTTGCGCCCGATGGAGTCGATCTCGTCCACAAAGATGATGGCAGGCGCCTGCTTGCGGGCGGTCTGGAAGAGGTCGCGGACGCGCGAGGCGCCCACGCCTACGAACATCTCCATGAAGTCCGAGCCGGTCACCGAGAGGAAGGGAACGCCCGCCTCGCCCGCGACCGCGCGCGCCAGAAGCGTCTTGCCGGTCCCGGGGGGCCCTACCAGGAGGATGCCCTTGGGGACACGCGCGCCGATCTCCTTGAAGCGCGAGGGGTTCTTCAGGAAGTCGACCACCTCGGCGATCTCCTGCTTGACGCCGTTGTAGCCCGCCACGTCTTCGAACGTGGTTCTTGGGCGCTCGGTGGTGTAGACCTTGGCGCGGGAGCGTCCGATGGACATGATGCCTGACATCTGGCCCTGGGCGCGCCGGTTTATGAAGGCGAAGAAGATGAGGAGCAAGGCGAGCGGGCCGACCCAGGTGATGAGGGTGGCAAGCAGGCCGTTCTGGCTGGACTGGAACTCGACCGAGACGCCTTCGGTGCGCAGTGCCGAGATGTCAGTGGGAATGGAAGGCGAAGGGCCGTTCACGTAGAAGGTGGTGCCGTCCTTGAACTGGCCGGTGATGCGTCCGGTCGTGTTGTCGATGATGGCCGTGGAAACCTGCTTTGAGCTGGCGTCCTGGAGGAAGGTCGAGTAGCTGAGCTGCGAGCTGGGCGTGGTCTTGAAGAAGTTGAGGGAAAGGAAGACGATGAAGAGCACCGCGATGGTGACGCCGATCACCCATCGCCAAGCCTGGTCGGGGCTGTTCAGCGGCCGCTTAAGCGGGTTCTGCCCGTTCGGGCGCATCTCCGGCGTAGGTCTGCTCATAGCTTTAATAATCTAGGCGTCGCAGCGCTTTTAGTGGCTGAGTGACTTCTCGATGCCTCCTGGGGTGCTCCTGGGAGCCACGGCGCCCGGAGCACGGTCGCCCTCGCGCAGCTCAGCAGCAGGGCCGGTCCTGGAGGTCTAGGAGAGTTGCGGGTGGAGAAGGGCACTGCGCCGGCGGTCTACGATCCGGGCTTTTCGAGCATCTGGGGTGCGCTCCTGGCCATCGTGGTCGCCTACGCCTTTTCGACCGTCTTCCTCCTGGCCTGGATGGCTCTATCGGGAGAGAAGGTCTCCACGACCAGCCTCACCGCCGGGGACCTGGTCTCCAGCTCGCTCGGCACCTGGCTCGGGTTCTTCGGGACTGCCTGGACCGCATCGCACCGGCTCGGAACCGGATCCCTGAGGCGCGACTACTCGGTCTATATCCGGCCACTGGTGGACGTGCCGGTGGGCGTGGTATCCGGGCTTGTGCTGCAATTCGCGGTCCTGCCCCTCATCTACCTTCCGCTCGAGCCCTTGATCCCCAATTTGCAGAAGAAGCTTTCCGGCCCGGCCAACTACATAACATCGGCCGGCCACGGATGGACCGTTGCGCTGGTGGGACTGGTGATAGTGGTGGGCGCCCCCATCGTGGAGGAGATCTTCTTCCGCGGCCTCCTACTGCAGAGCATCTCCTACAAGTTGCGCAACCTTCCACGCCGGCGGGCCAACGTGCTGGCCGTGCTTCTGTCGGCAATCGGCTTCGGCCTTGCCCATGTCGAGCCCCTCCAGCTGCTGGGACTCGTGGCGGTGGGGATAATCCTGGGCACGTTGCGCATCTTTTACAAGAGACTCGGGCCCGGGATGGTGGCCCACGCCACCTTCAACCTGGTCACCTTCATCGCGCTGGTAAAGCACTGAGAATTACAAATCTGTAGTTACTTCAGCAATTCTCGGAGGCTGTCGAAACTCCTATAGGGCCCGTCTACTCCGGCGGAGTGGGCCCGGCCGCTACGCCGCCGACGAGGGAGTGGAACGCCTGTGACCTGCCCGAAGTGCCATCAAGGAACGACCGTTGAGATCAACCTGCGGATCGCGACCCACGTTGTCACCCTCCGCTCCTGCTCCATGTGTGAAAGCCGCTGGTGGCGGGCCGACGATATTGACGTCGAGGTCGGCGAGGTGCTCGAGCTGGCATCTGCGATGCGCCGCTAGGGGGCGCGAGCGCGCTCCTGTTCTGAAGGTCCCTAGCTGGCCGCTGCCTAAAGAGGCTCCGTTCAGGGTAGATACTTAACGGAGTATGCAAGTCCAAGCGGAAGCCGAGACCCATCCCGGTGGCCAAGGCGCCGCCACGAGCCGGCCGGTGGCGGTGCGATCCGCCCTCGACCGATGGCTCGCCTATGCCGCAGTGGTTGCGGGGACGTTGTTCGTCCTGTGGCAGCTGCACCCGAGCCTGATTTTCTCCAACACGACCACCGCGGGCGGTGACACCGGAGCCCACTTCTCCGTGCCGTGGTTCTACATACACAACATCCTCGACCACTTCCGCCTGACGGGCTGGAGCTCATCGTGGTACGACGGCTACCCCCTGTACGTCTTCTACTTCCCCTTCCCGGGGGTGGTCACGGCCATTTTCGGGCTCTTCGTCCCCTACGGGGTGGCCTTCAAGCTGACCACGGTGGTGGGATCCCTGGCGCTTCCGGCGGCCGTCTACTACTTTGGGCGCTCGCTAAAGCTCTCATACCTGCTCTCGGGCGTTTCGGCGATCATGGCCGTGGCCTACCTCTTCGACCGCTCTTACACCATCGACGGAGGCAACATCGCCTCCACCCTCGCCGGGGAGTACTCCTTCTCCATTTCCCTGGCGCTCGCCTTCTTCGCCATGGCGGTGCTTCTGGTCGCGCCCGGGCGCTTCAATCGCCGGGTGCTGGCCGGGGTGCTGCTCACCCTCTCGCTTCTGTCGCACATCCTTCCGGCCGCCTTCGCGGTCGCCGTGCTGGCTCTGCTCGCCCTGATGCGCCGGGAGCGCAAGACGGTGCTCGGCGCAGGGGTCGCAATCGGCCTGATGGTGCTCCTGGCAGCGCTGTGGGAGCTGCCGTTGATTGCCACCTACTCCTATTCGACCTCGATGGGCTGGTCGCGGATAACCACCTTTGTCGCCAGCCTCGCGCCTCCCGACTTGAGGGTCTTCATCGCGCTGGCCGCGGTGGGCTTCATCGCCTCGATTGCCATGCGCATCGAATTCGGCATCGTCTTCGGAGTGGGCACCATCGCCTCCGCGCTCGCCTTCGTGGCCTTCCCGCTCAAAGCGGTGTACAACGGTCGCATGCTGCCCTTCTACGTGATCGGCATCTACATGCTGGCGGGCTTGGGCCTCCTGACCATTCTGGAACTCATCCCGGCCGCGGTCTCCTCCATCAGAGCGCTCTATGACCACTTGGAGCCTGACCGCGAAGGCGGGTTCGGCTTCACCGATTTCATGGGTTGGCAGGATTCGGACCGCTCCTTGGCGGGCCTGGGGGAGCCCAGCCAGGAGGGGCTGGCCGCGATCGGCTCGGCGGTCGGCCGCCTGCGCAGGACGCTGCGCAGGCGAAGGCGGGCGTCTTTTTTGGTCACCTCGGTCGCGATTCTCGTGGCGGTGCTGATCCCACTGGTGAGGATGCCGAGCTGGAGCCCGATTCGGGGCGCCACCAGCTTCGTTCCCGGCTGGATTCAGTGGAACTACAGCGGATACGAGGCCAAGGCGGGCTTTCCTGCCTACCGGGCTCTGATGCTGCGGATGAAGAGCATCGGCTCGACATACGGCTGTGGACGCGCCATGTGGGAGTACAACGCCAACCAGAACGACTACGGCACCCCCATGGCCCTCATGCTCCTTCCATATTGGACCAACAACTGCATCGACTCAATGGAGGGGCTCTTCTTCGAATCCTCGGCGACCACCCCGTATCACTTCATGAACCAGTCCGAGCTCTCCGCCTCCCCGTCTGACGCGATGGCCGGCCTTCCCTATGCGGGCGTGAACGTGGCCCTGGGCATCAAGCACCTTCAGCTCCTGGGAGTCCGCTACTACATGGCCTTCACGCCGTCCATCGTCGCGGCGGCCGACAAGAACCCCTCACTGCGCCAGATCGCGACCGTGCCAGCGGTGGACCCGGCTTCATCGATACCGGTGCTCACCGAGACCTGGCACATATACCTGGTGCGCTCTTCGGGGCTGGTCCAGCCCCTCGAACAGCAGCCGGTGGTCATGCGCGGCCTCTCTCCCGCCCAGCCGAGCTGGCTGGGCCCGTCGTTGGCGTTCTATCAGAATCCCTCGGAGTACCCGGTGGAGCGGCTCATGAGCGGCCCCAACTCCTACGCCCGGGTTGCGCCGTACGCCAAGGTGAGCGCGACCACGCCCGAACCCTCCGTCTCGGTCACGCATCTCCAGGTCTCCAACGCATCCGTCTCCTTCGACGTCTCCAGGACGGGCGTGCCGGTGCTGGTGAAGATCTCCTACTTCCCCAATTGGCACGCAAGCGGGGCTGAGGGGCCCTACAGGGCCACTCCCAACCTGATGGTGGTGGTTCCCACCTCCCGTCATGTCGTCCTCTCCTACGGGCGCACGGCCGCGGACTGGATCGGCATCCTCATCAGCGCGCTGACGGTGCTCGGCATCCTGGCCGCCGGGCTCCTGCTGCGCAGACGCTCCCGCACCCTTGCCGCTCTGCCCGCCGAGACGGCCTCGCCCGCCCAGGTGGAGATGCCTTTCGAGGCTGACGCGGAGGGCCGGGCCGAGCGGCCGTGACCCTGGCGGGGGCGGGTTGAACGGCGGGTTCCGGCCAACTAGAGTCATTGTTTCGTGTTCGGCTCCGCGCCCGGGCGCGCCGCTTTTGGCAGGCCCAGGCCGCCGAGACAGACGAGGTTTTTCATGGATCGACTCGACAAGATTTTCAAGGCCTACGACGTGCGTGGCCTGGTTCCGGAGGAGCTGGATCCGGAGGTGGCCGAGGCGATCGGCTACGCCTTCGCCCGCTTTGCGGCAGTCCAGCGCATCGTGGTTGGCCGCGACATGCGCCCCTCGGGCGATCCGCTGGTGGGAGCCTTCATCGCGGGAGCCAACCGCGCCGGCGTGGGGGTCGACGACATCGGCATGTGCTCCACCGACATGCTCTACTTCGCCTCCGGCCGTCTCGACGAGCCGGGAGCGACCTTCACCGCTTCGCATAATCCAGCCCAGTACAACGGGATAAAGATGTGCCTCGCAGGCGCGCGCCCCGTGGGTGAGCAGACCGGTTTGGCGCAGGTCAAGGAGGGCGCGCGAAGCTATCTCGCCAGGCGTCCCGAAGCCGGCGCAACACCGCCCGAGAACCGCAAGGTGGAGATCCTGGACGCCTTCGCCGACCACGTCCGCTCATTTGTGGACGTTGCCGCCCTCAAGTCGCTGAAGGTGGTGGCGGACACCGCCAACGGCATGGGCGGACTGGTCGTTCCGGCGATCTTCGAAAAGCTTCCCTTCGAGCTGACCATGCTCTATCCGGAGCTGGACGGGAACTTCCCCAACCATCCCGCCGACCCGATACAGCCGGAGAACCTGGTGGATCTGAAGGCCCGGGTGCTCGCGGACGGAGCCGACGTCGGCCTGGCCTTCGACGGCGACGCCGACCGTGTCTT
>JAKAOC010000055.1 GCA_021823385.1 Actinomycetes bacterium | reverse complement strand
CCGACGTGTGACCGAACCCGGCGGCACGGCGAAGCGCCATGCGGGCCTGCAAGGAAGCCGTTTGCAGCTGGTCGTCTTCGGTCGGTCAGTGCACGACAAGACCAATCCGGTGGGTCCGCTTCCTCCCGGAAAACCGGAGGTACGCCCAGTTCTTAGGGGGTGCGAAGTTTCAGTGACGGAGCCCGGGGAATCCCCCTGACACTGGTCACTTGGGGGGCAGACGCCGAGGCTAATCGCTCGCGTCGCCTTCGGGCCGGCGGGGTAGGCGGCCGAGTTCGCCCGCCACGCGGGACAGTACCGCATTCACGAACTTGGCGTTGGCGGGTTCGCCGAAAGTTTTGGCGAGCTCCACGGCTTCGTCGATGGCCACCGCGGCGCTGACCTTTCCGTCGATTATCTCCCAAAGCGCCGCTTCCAGGATGGAGACGGCCGTTATCGGCAGCCGTTCGAATCCCCATGACGTGCTGTGCTCGGCAATGCGCGTATCGAGGTCCGCCTGCATCGAAGAGACCCCCTGGACGATCCGAACCGTGAGTGGGTCCGCGAGCCCCTCGCCCTCACCAGCGAGGACTTCCGTCGGGACGATTTCCTTGATGCGGGCTTCGTAGAGGATCGAGATGGCGCGTTCCCGCGCCGACCGCCGTGACATCCCGCCGTGCTGCGGGCCGGCGCCGCGGTTGCGGCGCTCGCCTTTTTGAGTCATGCGCGGGTGAGGTACTCGCCGGTGCGGGTGTCCACCTTGATCTTCTCTCCCTGCTCGATGAAGAGGGGGACCTGCACCACGATGCCGGTCTCGAGAGTGGCCGGCTTGCGGGCGCCGGAAACCCGGTCGCCTTGGACACCCGGCTCGGTGGCCGTGACGGTGAGCTCCACCGAAGCGGGCAGCTCGACTCCCACCACCACACCGCTGTAGGTGGAGACGGAGGCGGTGTCGCCTTCCTTGAGGTACTGGCCGGCGGCTCCCAGCTCGTCGGCACCCACCTGAAGCTGCTCGTAGGAAACGTTGTCCATGAACACGTAATCGCCGCCCTCGCGGTACAGGAACTGCATGTCGCGCTTATCGATTATGGCCTGCTCGAGCTTCTCATCGGCCCGATAGGTGCGGTCGATCACGGCTTTGGTCTTCACGTTCCTAAGCTTGGTGCGCACGAACGCACCGCCCTTGCCCGGCTTGACGTGTTGGAACTCGATCACCTGAAAGAGCCCGTCGGGCAGTTCCAGGGTCATACCGTTCTTGAGGTCGTTGGTAGAGGTGGGTACGCCCATTGAAGCTCCGTGGATTTGTTGCGAAGTGGTCCGCTCAGCAGGGAAGTTGCGGATTTGCCTCAATCAGGCTAGTGGGCCGAGTGCCTTGGTTGTGCTACTTGGGCTGGCCCGTCAGGGGCCTGCAGCCCGATCCCTCGATGAGCAAGGTGTCCTCGATGCGGATTCCGAAGCGCCCTGGAAGGTAGACGCCCGGCTCCACCGTGACCACCATCCCGCTCCGCAGTATCGCTTCGCCCCCCGCACGCAGGATTGGCTCTTCGTGCACCTCGAGGCCTATGGAATGGCCTGTGGCATGGGTGAAGCGTGGGGCAAGCTCGCCCGAAAGCGAGCTTCGGCAGGCGGCGTCGACGACCCCCGATAGGACACCTTCAGCGAGGGCTTCTACGCCGGCGAGCTGGGACTCGAGCACGGCGTGGTAGGCGCGAAGGGCTTCGGGCTCCTTTGCCTCGCCTCCCGCGAAAACGGTTCTGGTGCAATCCGAGCGGTAGCCGGCGAACTCGGCGCCGAAGTCGATCACCACCGGTTCGCCGCCGCGCACTTTGCGGGCAGTGGGGTGGGCATGGGGAAGGGCCCCGTTGGGCCCGGAGCCGATGATCGTCTGGAACGCGGGTCCGGCGGCGCCGAGGGCCATCATCCTGGAAGCGAGCTCGGCCGCGAGTTCGAGCTCTTCGACGCCGTCTTGGACCATCGGTACCACGCAGGCAAGGGCGGCGTCGGCGATGGCGGCCGCGGAGGAAAGCAGTTCGATTTCGTAGGCGCCCTTGACCTGTCGGAGCCGCTCGACGGTGCCGGAGCAGTCGATGGGAGCCGCGCCGTCGCCCAAAGCGTCCAAGAGGGTGGTGTAGTCCCGATGCGTGACCACGGCGTGCTCGCAGAAGACGGCACCCCGGCCGGAGCTCAGCTCTCCGGCGAGCCGGTGGGCCTGCTTGCCCGCCTGGTCGAGAATCTGGACTTGGACAGCGCCCGATGCAAGCAGGTCGGAGAGCTCCTCCTCGGCCTGGCCCAGGTAGCGGCCGTCTGTAATCAGGGTCACTTCTGGCGTGGAGCCGTAGGCGACCACCAACAGTGCGTTTGAACCCGAGAAGTTGGTGAGGTACCGACAGTTGGAGAGCGAAGAGATGACCGCGGCGCCTGAGTCCCCTTTGCCCAGCTCCGACAGCCTTTCGGCCAGCCGTTGGACCCGCACGGCGAAGGTCCCCGGCGGCGCTGGTGGCGTCGCCGGCGCATCATGCCCCCCCATGGGCCCTCCTCCGATCGCCGATAAGATCATTCTTAGGATACAGTATGTATTTATCCGACGTTTGTCCGTGCAACATCGAGGCGTAATCCGTTATGCTCAATGCTGCGGCTAGGGTCATAGCGGTCAACGCGTTCCGTAGTCTCGGTCTGGCGCCATCACGAAAGGCGGGTCTCCTCGCAGCATGAATTCCATTCCTGTAGCTGTCAAGACTGGATTCAGGTTGCGGATGGTTCGCGCATACGTGGCACTGATGAAACCGCGCATCATCGAGCTGCTCCTGACTACCACGCTGCCTTCGATGGTTGTCGCGGAGCGTGGACTTCCCTCCCTTTCCAGGGTGCTTGTGACGCTCGCCGGGGGAACCCTCTCGGCCGGCGGTGCCAACGCGGTGAACATGTGGTTCGACCGTGACATAGACGCGGTCATGAAGCGCACCAAGAGCCGCCCGCTCGTAACCGGCGAGGTAACTCCGGCGGCGGCCCTGGCTTTCGCCATCGGCATCGAATTTCTTTCCTTCATGATGCTGTGGCGCTTCGTGAACCTCCTCTCCGCCGTGCTTGCCTTGGCGGCGGCACTCTTCTACATTTTCGTTTACACCATGTGGCTCAAGCGCTCCTCGAGCCAGAACATCGTGATCGGGGGAGCGGCGGGTGCCGCGCCCGTCCTGGTTGGATGGGCAGCGGTGCAAAACGACATCACCCTTGCCGGCGTTCTCATGTTTCTGGTGATCTTCCTGTGGACCCCTCCTCACTTCTGGGCCCTGGCCTTCCGATACCGCGACGACTATTCGGCCGCCGGCGTGCCTATGCTTCCTTCGGTCGCCACCTTCAAGAGGACGGCTCGCGAGATAATCGTCTACACGATCGCCATGGTGGCGGTCACCCTGGTGCTCGGGCCGGTTGCCCACCTCGGAGCCGTCTACGAAGTGGCGGCGGCTTCGCTCGGCGCAGGATTCCTGTACTACGCCTTCAAGCTGCGTGTGACGCAGAGCCCTAAGTTGGCGATGCGGGTCTTCAGCTATTCGATTACGTACTTGACGCTCCTTTTCCTGGCAATGGGAGTCGACGTCCTTGTCCATCACCTCTGATAGGGAAGCACCCGGTACTCCCTCCGAGCCGAGGAGTTCGGGACCGAAGACAAGAGCCGCTGCGCTCGCCGCGGTGGTCGTTTTGGCGGTCGTCGTCGGATACGCGGTGATGAAGGCCACCCAGAGCAGCGCGGCCAACTCGGCCAATGCGCCGGGTTCGGGCGTGGTCACGAGTTCGTCGCTGGTCGGACAGAGCGCTCCCTCCTTCCAGCTCCCCAGCCTTGCGGATTCCTCTCGCACGGTGGCTCTCGGTCAGCTCTTGGGTAGGCCGGTCGTAATCAACTTCTTCTCGCCGGCCTGTGTTCCCTGCCACGAGGAGATGCCGACCTTTGCGTCGTTGGGCGCCAAGTACGCCGGAAAGATCAACTTCATAGGCGTTGCCGAGACCTCGGGGGCCTCCGCCGCCCTGCAGATGGTGCAGGCCGATCATGTCCCTTATCCGACCGTCCTCGACGCCAACGGCGACCTCGTCGGCCCCTACCTGATTCCGGGCGTTCCGGTGACGGTGTTCGTGTCGGCCAAGGGAGTCGTCGAGGGCTACGTGGCCGGGGCGATCTCCAATAAGACCCTGACTCAGCGCGTCACCGCGCTGCTCCATTCCTAACGGGACCGTAAGCCCACCAGGCACGTCTTCCAAACGGCTTGCGTCACCCCGGTATCTGCCTTAGACGCATCGGCGTACCTCTGTGGATTGTATAAATGCCCAGGTGAAGCGCTATAAAGTCGTCTTATCTCCTCAGAGGAGGACGTTCACAGGATTTTCAAATTTGTCTCTCAGGTGCAACTCTCGCAATGTGCGGACATAGTAAGTTTGATTCCGAAGGTGAGGAAGGTCACATTCGTGCAGGGTCTTATGGCCCTACCGTGGCAGTCCAAGTCTTCAAGGTAGTTATCGAAAGGGGTTAGATTGTCGAAAGGAGCGAGAGCGGCTCTTGTGGTCGCCGGCTTCGCGGTCGCCTTGGCCCTTGTGGTCTATGGCGTCGTGGGCTGGCTGCTGCATAAGCCGCCAACAATCTCCGCACAACCGTCTTCCACTCCCGGGGTAGTGAACGTCTCGCTGCAGATTGATGGAGCGGTGGGCACCGGCCCACATCCAGGCTGGGTGGGATACAGGGTGCAGAATGCGAGTGGCCAGTGGATCCAAACCACTGTCATTCAACTTCCCGCACATTCTGATGTTCACTTCACCGTCTATCAGTACGACTCGGGCTCTGGATTCCGCAATCCGGTATGGGACCAGGTCGCAGGTACTGTCGGCGGTGTCGCCTACCTCAATGGGAAGCCGGCCACCTACTTCAATGATCAGGTCGGAAATGGCATCGGTCACTCGTTCAACGTGCCTGCACTGGGGATTAACGTCCCCTTCGCTGGAGTCAATGGCAATGCCAGCAACTTCTGCAACGCGGGCCCTTGCACGATGAGCGAGCTGCACAACACCATCACCTTTGACATCCACACGGGTAATCCGGGAAGCTTCCGCTGGCAGTGCTTCGTGCCCTGCGGCCTCGGCTACCTGAACGGAAACGGGGGCCCCATGACCACGGTTGGTTACATGGGCGGATTCCTGAAGGTGGTGGCGTAAATGTCGCAGAACGTTCTCGATGATTCGAGATCGGTGGAGGCGACCAAGAAGGTAATTCCCAAGCTCATTGCGATTTGGATCGTTACCTCTCTGATCGGCTCGCTGCTGGTGTGGTTCGTACTCGGGCCGCACCTGCCACCCGGAACAATGACCGACCAAGCGGCGGGTGCCCAGTTCGACATAAGGTTCGTGTCGACTCTGGTGCCGCCGGTCCTGTTCTTCATCTGGATCTTCTTCGGCTATTCGCTCATCAAGTGGCGGGTGAAGCCGGGCGAGGATCCCTTGGCGCCTGCCGCGGACTTCCGCGGCAACTCCAAGACGCAGGGTGCCTGGTACATCATCACCACCGTCCTGGTTCTCTTCCTGGCCGCCTTCGGCACCTACTTCCTGGTGGTGCCCGCAGGAGCGGGAGGTGGCGAGGGTCCCAATCCGATTTGGACCCCCGGCACCAAGAACATGCTGCAGGTACAGGTGATCGCTCAGCAGTGGCGCTTCACCTATCGCTGGCCGCAGTTCGGTGGGATGGAGACGACGAGCATTTATCTTCCGGTGAATACCGAGATTCAGTTCAACGTCACCAGCTTGGATGTTATCCACGACTTCTGGGCCTACCAGCTCGGAGTCAAGGCTGACGCCAACCCCGACGTCAATAACGTCGCCTTCACCAAGACGCAGCAACTTGGCCGGTTCACGGTGCGTTGCGACGAGCTCTGTGGTGTTTGGCACGGTGCCATGTACAACTACGGGTACGTAGTTTCCCAGGCGCAGTTCCAGCAGTGGGCTACGCAAATGGAAGCACAGAACGCCGCGGTCACCAAGCTGCTGCCCAAGTACTCGACCACCTATACGCCTTCGTACGCCGGCAACGGCGGCGGCTATTACCCGCCGCAGGACCCGAATGCGAACCTGTAGTCATATCTGCGCCGGGCAGGACCGCGGCGTGGAAAACGTACACCTAATCGGAGGATTGCATTAATGGCAATTGACTACTCGAAAGCGACCGGTACCGGTTCTTCGAGCGGCGCGCCAGGTGGAGGCGGTGGGGGTCTGCTCAAGCCGAGCATCATCACCGGCATCATCGGCGGGGTGATCGGCTGGCTGCTTGGCCACTGGATAGGGAACTCCTTTACCCAGGGCTACCAGCAGGTCCAGGGCTCCGGGTCTAACGACATTGCGGAGTTCCTGGGCTACATCGGCATGATCATCGGCTGGTTCGCCGGGCTCGGAGCGCTCAGCTACCCGATCAAGAAGATGTTCGGTGCCGAGCCGGAGACCGAGGAGCCGGTGACGGAGAAGGGGTGGACGAAGTACTTCCGTTACACCCTCGACCACAAGACGGTGGGTGTGCAGTACCTCTTCGGTATGCTCATCTACTTCTTCACCGCCGGCCTGCTCGCTCTGGCTATCCGCACTGAGCTGCTCTCGCCTACGTATCACATCTGGAGCCCCGACACCTACATCGAAATTGTGGGTGAGCACGGGACCATGATGATGATGATGATGACCTCGGTCGTCCTCGGCCCGTTCGGCAACTACGTGGTGCCCCTGATGATCGGCTCCAAGCGAGTGGCTTTCCCCCGTTTGGAGGCCCTCTCCTTCTGGTTCACCCCGATCTCCTACTTCATCCTGCTCTCCGGCCTTTGGCAGGGCGGCTTCCAGTCCGGTTGGACCGGGTACGCCCCGCTCTCGGTGCAGCAGGGCGTCGGACAGGACACCTACATACTCGGCTTCGGTCTGCAGGGCCTCTCGATGGTCTGCGCCTCGACGAATATCGTGGCCACGATCATCAACTACAGGGCGCCCGGCATGTCCTGGAGCAGGCTCCCGGTCATGGGGTGGTCGATGCTCTCGCTCGGCTTCACCATGATCCTTTCGATCCCGGTACTGATCGACGGTCTCTACGTGCTGGCGCTCGACCGCACGGCGCAGACCTCGCTCCTGTATTCGGGGCACGGGGGGTCCTCGTTCCTGTGGGAGAACCTCTTCTGGTTCTTCGGCCATCCCGAGGTGTACTTATTGGCAATACCTGGTTTCGGCCTGGTCGCGGAGATCATTCCTGTCTTTGCCCGCAAACCGGTATTCGCCTATAAAACGTCGGCCGCGGGCTTCATCGGCCTGGCCATCCTCAGCTTCTTCGTGTGGCAGCACCACCTCTTCCAGAGCGGTATGAACCCGGACATGCGTCCTCTGTTCATGCTGACGACCGAGCTGATCTCCATCCCAACCGGCTTTATTTACCTGGTGGGAATGGGTACCTTGTGGCGGGCCCGAATCCGGCTCACAACGCCGATGCTGTTCATGCTCGGTGTGTACTTCAACTTCCTCTTCGGTGGATTGACCGGCGTGTACGTTTCGGACGTGCCGATCAACGTCACCGTCCACGGAAGCTTCTTCGTCATGGCCCACTTCCACTACACGATCATGGGCGGCGTGATCTTCGCCTTCTTCGGGGCGATCTATTACTGGACCCCGCTCGTGACCGGTTACCAGCTCTCGGAGAAGCTGGGGAAGATCCACTTCTGGACCATGATCGTCTTCTTCAACTCCACCTTCCTCCCGCTCTTTGCGGTTGGTCTGTTGGGCATGCCGCGGCGCGTCTTCGAGTACGCTCACCGGCTGCAGTTCCTGAACCAGTGGGTGTCGGTCTCGGCCTACCTGCTCGGTGCATCCTTGCTGTTCTTCGCGGTGACCTTCATCTGGCAGATTGCGGTAACGCGCAAGCCTACGGTGAGGAATCCGTGGGGTTCGCGGAGCCTCGAGTGGTTCGTCGAGTCCTATCCGCCGCCCGCTTACAACTTCAAGCGAGTTCCGGTCGTGTTGTCATGGCCCTACGAGTATGGCGATCCCAATGCCTTGCCCGTGGCTGACATCGTCAACGAGACCAAGGACCTCGATCCGGTTGGGAGGGCTTAAATGAGCGAGATCACTGAGGACAGGCCGGCAGTAGACGAGGAGCAGCTTTACCACGAGGCGGCCCTTGGCTCTCTGTGGTGGGGCTCGAGGATATCGATCGCGCTGACGATCACCGCGTTCGGTGGATTGGCGTTCGCCTACTTCTACCTGCGCTCCCTGAACTCCCACGGCTTGTGGGATCCGCACCATGAGACGGCCTCCGTTCTGCTTGGCTCGCTGATCCTCGCGTGCGTTCTGGGAAGTGCGATTATCCAGACGGTCGGCGGTAAGAGGCTGCGCATGGGCTCCTCCATCGACTGGCTGGTCGCGGGGTTCGTGGCTCTCGGGCTGGGTGTGTTGGCCGGCGGTTTCCAGATCTGGGAACTGACCAGGCTCAACTTCTACCCGGGTGCGTCGGGTTACGGTGGGGTTTTCGTGGCATTCGCTCCGATCTACTCCATTATTATCCTGGGCCACATGTACTGGCTCGAGACGTTGCTCGTGCGGCTGGTGCGGAATCGCGCCGTGCTGGACGGTGACGGCGGAGTCGGCATCTCCCGTCTGCCGAAGGCCGAGAACTTCAGAGCCAACCTCGAGGGCTTCACGTATGCTTGGAATGCGTTGGCCATCATGTCGGTCCTGTTCTTCGTTCTCTTCTACGTTCTGTAGCCAGTGACCCGGGGCGGGTGACCGTCCCGGGTCCAAGAAAGGATTGTTATGTTTCTTGGCCTGGTCCAGGACTCTCCGGCCGGCGGAGTGCTCACGATGGTGGTGCCATTGGGTATCTTCGTAGCTTTGCTGTTCTGGGGTTTCTTCCAGCGGAAGAGGTTCAACTAGCGATAGTTGGCTTGCGGGGCCGTTCCGGCGTTAGCCGGGACGGCCCCATTGCTTTTAAGGGGGGCCCCGGCGGGGGTTCGCGGGCGCTCCATTCCCCGCCGAGGTCCTCGGGGTGCCGAATATTGCGTGCGGCGGAGGGTGGCGGGGCGGCTGTGCGGCTTGCGAGCGGGATCGATACTCTCCTGCCTGGTCTTTGCGTTGCTGGTTTCCTGGCCGATGAACCAGTTGACCGCTTTGGCGAGGGTGGTTCCGGGGGCGCATCGGCGAGCATGGCCGACAGGTTGGCTTGCGCCGGTGTGGAGCCGGTGAGTTTTCAGGGAAAGATGCCCGATGACTCGGGTTCAGCCCGGCCGGCCTTTTCCAGGAGCCGGGTAATCAAGCGAACTCCG
>JAKAOC010000054.1 GCA_021823385.1 Actinomycetes bacterium | reverse complement strand
GCGATGGCCGAAATGCGCAGGATGCTCGGTGTATTGCGGTCGGAGGATTCCGGTGGGCCGGCCCGGGCTCCCGCCCCCAGGCTTTCGGAGTTGCCGACGCTGGTGGGAAGGGCGAACGAAGCCGGGATCTCGATCGAATACCGGGTCCTGGGGGAGCCCTCGGCGCTTTCGGAGGCCGAGGAGCTCTGCCTCTACCGGGTGGCCCAGGAGGCCCTCACCAACGTCGTCAAGCACAGCGAAGGTGCAGTCGGGTCCGTCGAGCTTGCCTTTGCCCCCGGCTCGGTGACACTGAGAGTGGAGGACACCGGCAGGCAGATAGCCACTCCGGGCGGACCCGGGCATGGGTTGGCGGGCATGCGTGAGCGGCTCGGCCTCTTTGGGGGAACCCTGGTGGCCGAGCCGCAGGGCAGGGACGGATTCCTGGTGGAGGCGCGACTGCCTCTTGGCGGAGCGTCCCGGTGACCATCAGCGTCGTGGTTGCCGACGACCAGCCCCTCGTGCGCTCGGGCCTGCGGACGATACTCGAGGCCCAGGGTGACATCCGCGTCGTCGGCGAGGCCGGTGATGGGGAGGAGGCGGTACGCCTTTGCGAGTCGCTGCGGCCGCAGGTGGCTCTGCTTGACATTCGCATGCCACGCCTCGACGGCCTGGAAGCGGCGCGGCGCATCACTTCGAGCAGGATATTGATGCTGACCACCTTCTCCATAGACGAGTACGTCGTGGAGGCGCTGCGCAACGGGGCGAGCGGCTTCTTGCTGAAGGACGCCACCCCTGAAGAGCTCGTAAAGGCGGTGCGCTCGGTGGCCGCCGGGGATGCGGCGCTGTCGCCATCGGTGGCGCGCAAGGTGCTGGAGCTCGCCCGGCCAAGGGCCTCGGCCCCGCCGCTGCGTCCTGAGGCCCTGGAAGAGCTGAGCGCGAGGGAGCGGGAGGTCCTGCTCGAGCTGGCCAAGGGACTATCCAACCAGGAGATAGCCGCGCAACTTTTCCTCTCCGAGCCAACCGTGAAGACCCATGTCTCCCACATCCTTGGCAAGCTCGGGCTGCGGGACCGGGTTCAAGCCGTGGTCTTCGCGTACGATCTCGGTTTGGTGGAACCGCGCCGGGCCGGCGGCGACAACATCTAAGGCGGGAGTATGTCCAGTTCCAGCGAGCACGAGCAGGCTTGGCGGCCGCTGGCGGTCGCCTTCGACGTAAACGAGACCTTGTTCTCCCTCGCCGCCGTAAGGCGCAGGCTGGACGCGCTTGGTTTTCCCCCGCTCGCGCTCGAGCTCTGGTTCGCGCGCACCCTGCGCGACGGGATCGCGTTGGCCGCCGCGGGCTCCGGCGACCGTTTCGGCGCGATCGCGGTCGATGCGCTTCTATCGGTGATGGTCTCGTCGGGAAGGGAGCCGGATCAGAAGTTGGCCGAGGAGGCGGTGGCGGCAATGGAGGGGATGGAGCCGCATCCCGACGTAGCGCCCTGTTTCGCCGCGCTGCGCGAAGGCGGAATCCGCATCTCGACTCTGACCAACGGATCCGGTCTCATGACGGAGAGGTTGCTGGAGCGCGCGGGCCTGCGTGAGATGGTGGAGCGCTGCTTCTCCGTCGAGGAGGCCGGTCGCTGGAAGCCGTGCCGGGAGCCGTATCTGCACACCGCCGCCGAACTCGGCGTCGAGCCGTTGCGGTTGGCACTGGTGGCGGTTCACGCGTGGGACGTCTGTGGCGCCAAGGCGGCAGGATTGGCGACCGGTTGGGCGTCCCGGCTGGAGGGCCAATTTGCGCCCAGGTTCGGCCGGCCGGACGTGACCGGCGCCGACCTTGTCGAAGTCGCCCGGGGCCTGCTCGCACTCGCTGCACCGCGGGGCTGAGCGGGTGGGGACGACAGGGCGATCCATGGGAGATGCTTTTGTGGGCCGGCTGGACGAGATCTGGCGTTATCCGGTGAAGTCCCTCGGTGGGGAGCGCCTGGAGCGGGCCATGCTCGAGGCCCGGGGGGTGCAAGGAGATCGCGCCTGGGCCCTGCGCGGCAAGGACGGCAAGTTGGGGAGTGGAAAGAACACCAGGCGCTTCCGCCGCATGAGCGGGCTGCTGGGCGCCTCCTCCCGCACTGCGCCGGATGGAACCGTCGTGGTTTCTTTTGCAGACGGGCGGGAGATGCCCGCAGTCAGCCCGGAAGCCGCCCGGGCCTTTTCGGGCCTGGTGGGCGAAGAAATCGAATTTTCGTTCGAAGCCCAGGTGTCGCACCTGGACGATTCCCCCTTGCACTTGGTCACCACCGCTACGCTGGCCTGGCTTGGAACGCTGCTGCCGAATGCCGCGATCGATGCCAGGCGCTTCCGACCCAATCTGGTCGTGGCGGTGCCGGGTGGTGGCAGACCTGAGGATACCTGGGTTGGGCGGCGGCTGCGGATCGGCGACGCCGTACTGAGCGTGCACAAGCCGACTGAGCGCTGTGTGATGACGACGATGGAACAGCCCGGGCTCGCTTTCGAGCCGGCGATACTGCGAACCCTGGAGAGCCTGCACGGAGGGAACCTGGGCGTCTATGCCAAGGTGGAACGGCTCGGCCACTGCAGCGTCGGCGATGCGGTGGAGTTGTTGGATTGAGCGGCCGGGCCACCTTTTGAATTAGGCGCCCGACATCGTTACAATCGTTTGCGACTGCGGATCGGCGGAGGAGCATAAATGCGGCAAAGGATCTCCTATTTCCCCTACGAGGCCATGGATCAGCGCATGCAGGAAGAGCTGATGCGCTGTGCCCGGGAGGGTACGCCTCGGCCCGAGAGTTCCGCGATACGCGCACACGTTCCCGCGGCCTTCTGGTCCTTTGCCGACACCTGGCAGGCGGTATTCCGCGAAGGAGTCGTCGGGCACTCGCTGAAGGAGCTTTGCCGCGTCTACATCTCGCGCTCGGTCAAGTGCGAGTACTGCGGGAACCAGCGCTCCGTCGCGGCCGCCGAGGCGGGGCTCCAGGAGGGCAAGTACGACCAGCTGATGAATTTCGAGTCCTCGGATCTCTACGGCGACAAGGAGAAGGCCGCACTTGCCTACGCCGAAGCGATTGCCTGGCGGCTCAACCCGGACGACGAGTTCTGGGACCGCCTCTACAGGCACTTCTCGGAGGCGGAGCTGGTGGAGCTCGGCTTTTTCATCGCCACGACCATGGGCCAACAGAGCTGGCTTCGCCTGCTCAACATCGATCACCACCAGGTATTGGCCGGCACTTCCGCGTCGATGGCGCCGGGCTTCGAAGACGCCGAGGCTGTGGCGAAGTCCAAGGAGTCCGACGGCTACTGGGCCAAGCACTGATCCGGTCGAGCCGGGTGCAAACGATGGCCGGGACCGCCCGGCCATCGAGTTGGTGTTGAGGCGCCATGTCGCCTTGGCTTGGTCTACCTTTGCATTCGTAACCACCTGCCAACGGTTGCGACTCTGGCCGGGGCGGGTACGGGCGCAATGCGCCCACGGAGAAAGCGAGTGAGAAGTGGACCTACTCAAGAGCGTTTCGCCGGCGCTTCCCGCCGATGTCTTGATCACCTTTGCGGAGACCCCCGCCGAGGAGGTCGCCGCCGCGACGGCCAAGGCGAGGCGAGCCCAGGCCGAGTGGTGGGCCGCCGGACCCGTGGCGCGCGCCAACGCCCTCGCGAAGGCGGCGGAGGCGTTGGAGGCCGCCGCCCAGGAGATGACGGACCTGGCCATCCGCGAGGTGGGCAAGCCGGTAGCGGAGATGGTCGGCGAGGTGGCCAGGGGCGTCTCGATCCTGCGCTACTACTCGCAGGCCGCCTTGGACCCCGACGGAGACTCGCTGCCCGCAGGCAATCCGGATGGGCTGCTCATCGCCCGGCGGCGGCCGCACGGCGTCGCCGGCCTCATCACCCCTTGGAACTTCCCGGTTGCCATCCCGCTCTGGAAGGCGGCTCCGGCGCTCGCATATGGGAACGGAGTACTGCTCAAGCCGGCCCCGGCTGCAACGGCAACGGCCCTGCGGCTGAAGGAGATACTCGACGCCACATTGCCCGAGGGGCTTTTCCAGGTGGTGCCGGGCGACAAGGTGACCGGCGAGGCGTTGATATCGAACGTTGACGCGGTCTCCTTCACAGGGTCGACCAAGGTCGGAAAGGCCGTCGCACTTGCCTGCGCGGCCCGGGGCATACCCGTGCAGACCGAGATGGGTGGGCAGAACCCCTCTGTCGTCTTCCCCGATGCGGCGGTGGCCTCAGCCGCCAAGATGATCGCCGGGGCTGCCATGGGCTTTTCCGGCCAGAAGTGCACGGCCACGAGCCGCATCATCGTCGTGGGCGAGGTGCCCGGCTTCCTCGACGCGCTCGTGGCCGAGGTGGAGGCCCTAAAGGTCGGTGACCCGGCCGAATCCGCAACAGTGGTGGGGCCGGTGATATCGGACACGGCGGCGGCCGCGGTTGCCGACGCCGGGGCCGAGGCCGCCGCGTCGGGTGGGCGCGTGCTTTCCGGTGGCAGCCGTAGGGCGGGGGAGGGCTATTACGTGGAGCCCACGCTGGTTACCGGCGTCGACCAGAGCCAGCGGCTGGCGCGAGTGGAGATATTCGGCCCCTTTGCCTTGGTGATGCAGGCCGCCGACGAAGCGGAGGCCGTACACATAGCCAACGACGTGCCCTATGGCCTGGTCGCCTCGGTCTTCACCTCGGACCTGGATCGCGCGCTGCGCTTGGGGGCCCGCCTGGAGACCGGCCTTGCCCGGGTGAACGCTCCTACCTCCGGCGTCGACTTCTACGCCCCCTTCGGCGGGATGAAGGAGTCGAGCTTCGGGCCACGCGAGCAAGGGAAGGCGGCCAGGGACTTCTACACCTGGACCCAGACCCTGACGATTCTTCCGGCGCGCTAGCGGCCGAGCCGCCGGATCCGTGGTCTACGTCGATTTACCTTTTATCATCGGCCTTCGCGGGGGCAGACTCCTGGACCTGGCCCAGGCCGAGCCGAGCGGTTTGAGATTCATCGGTAAAAGGTTGGCGACCCAGGAGGCCGGCCCAACGGTTTGATGCTTCAACGGCGACCACCCAACCCAACCGAAGGCGGTTGCGGGTCATCCGCACCCGACACGGCGCCTACGGACAAGACGTTTCGGGCGCCAGCGGAGTTGTCCGTTCGGCGGACACCGAGTTCCATACCGGTGTCTCATCGGCTTGGTTGGTGCTTGCGTTGCCGGGAGTGCTTGGCGCGGTCGAGGTTGACCAGCACCTTGGCGCGCGGGTCACCGAGGCGGTGGCACGTGCGGAGTGGGGCCGTCCCGTTCACTACCCCGCTGCGGGCTCGGCCAGGCAGCTGATCGTAGTTCCCACCGCCACCTGAGTGCCCGGTGCGGGGGTCTGCTCCCAGACCGTGTCGGGTGCGAGCACGGGTGGCGGCGAAGTCTGGAATTGGCAGTTGCCCGACAAACCGGCATTGCCGATCGCGCCGGAGGCCGCGCCGGAGGTCATTCCAAGGAGGTCGGGCACGTTCACGAGCTGGGGAAAAGTGAGGGTCCCGTTGGAAACGGTGATGGTGATAAGCGAGCCGGCCGCCGAGTTGCTGCCCGCCGCCGGGCTCTGCGCGGTGGTGTAGCCGGGAGGGTACTCCCCTGAGGGCGCGTAGACGATCTTGACCAGGTATCCGGCGTCGGAAAGCTTCTTTTGTGAGTCGACCCCGGGCATTCCCACGACGTCCATCAGCCCGGCTGGGCGGTTTGCCTGAGTGGAGGATTGTGGCGCCGGTTTGGCGAACGAGGCGGGGGTTCGGAAGCTTTGCACCGGGACGCCGGCAAGCGCTGCGACGTTGTAATACGAAAACGCCATGGCGGGCCAGCTACCACCGACCACGTAGATGGGCGTTCTCGGGGGGGTCATGGGCACCTCCCCTTGCGGGTACCCCACCCAAACCACGGTCGCCAGCTGAGGCACGAAGCCGCCGAACCAGGCGTCGGCCCAGTTCTCGCCGGTCCCGGTCTTGCCTGCCACAGGCCTACCGATCGCCGCGTAGAAGCCGGTCCCCTCGGTTACCACGTTGCGAAGCACGCCGATCTCCGTGGCTGCGACAGTCGCGGAGATGACTCGCTGGGGATGTGCTTGGTGCTGATAGAGGAGGTTTCCGTTCGCGTCGTAGATCGCCGAGATCGCAAAGGGGGTGTTATGCACGCCGTAGTCGGCGATGGTCGCAAAGACGCTGGCCATGTCGAGCGGCGTGACCGGCTCCGACCCCAAGACGATTGAGTCGTAGGGTTCGAGCTTGGAACGCACGCCCATGGCGTGGGCGAGGTTCATGACGTTGGCCGGGCCGATCTCCTGGATCAGCTGGGCGTAAACCGTGTTCACCGAGAGGACCGTGGCCGTGGCAAGGGTCATGTTGCCGGACGGCTCGCCTTCGTAGTTGTGCACGACCCAGGTCGGCGCGCCACCGGAGGCGGGAACGGTGAGCACCTTGGGCGCGAAGTAGAGCTTCTGGGGGCTGATGCCCTGAGTGAGTGCTTCGGCAAGGGCGATCACCTTGAACGTGGAGCCGGCGGGACGTTGCCCTTGGGTCGCCATGTCGAACTGGGATGCCGGTTGAGAGGTGCCGTATCCGAGGCCCCCGACCAGCGCCTCGATGGCCCCGGTGGAGGGATTGACGGAGGCAAGGGCCCCGGATGGGGTCTGGCCGAGATGAGGCACCGCCCGCGCCAAAGCGGCCTGGGCCGCCGTCTCGTCGGCGGGGACCTCCGTGGTCACGATGCGGAGGCCGCCGTGCTCGAGGCGGGACAGGCGCTGTGCCGGGGTCGCGCCCAAGGCGGGAAGCGTCTCCGCCTCGCTGATGACCTCCTGGCTGAAGTAGCCCAAGGATGGCAGAAGCCCCGCTACGGAGGGGTCCAGCTCCAGTCCGGCTCTGATGTCCTGCCTGTAGGTGGCGCTGCTGATCTCGTGCTGTGAGTACATGGTGGCCAGCACCACGTTGCGCCTTGAAAGCGCAAATGCCGGATGCACCAGCGGGTCGTAGGCGGAGGGCGCGTTGATCAAGCCCGCCAGCGTGGCGGCTTGCACGAGATTCAGCTCGTTGGCGGGCCGGTTGAAGTAGCGGTAGGAGGCGGCCTGCACGCCGTAGGTGCCTTCTCCCAGGTAGACATCGTTGAGATACTTTGCCAGCACCTGTTGTCGGCTGGTCCCCGAAAGCGAACCCAGGGAGAGGAGAATTTCGTGCAGCTTCTCGACCAGAGTCCTCTTGGGGGTGCCGAGTTCGAGTTTGACGAGCTGCTCCTCGATGGTGGAGCCGCCTTGCAGAGCTGACCCGCTGCTGATGTCGGCCACCGCGGCGCGCAGTATGGCCCGAAGGTCTATCGGGCCCCTGGACCAGTAGCGGCGATCCTCGATCGCCACCACGGCCTGGGGCAGGAACGGGCCGAGTTGGGAGTAGCCGATCGGCATTCGCAGGATGTCCGTGGGGACGGTGGTGATCAGCGAGCCGTCCGAGGCGTAAATGGAGCTGATGGAGGACGAGACGACCGGGTTGTCAGGATGGACCTTGGGAGCCGTGCATCCGGAGGCGAAACCCAGGGTCACGAGGACCGCTGCCAGGCGTAGCGCCCGCTTGGCTCTCAGCGTCATGGCCCTTTGCTTCAACGGCTACCGGCTCCGCCTCGACTCCTGCTCGCGCGCTCACTCGCGAACGCTGTTTACGCATCTCCTGGATGCAAGGCTACCCGAGTGTACGGCGCTGTAATAGGCGAGGAGCAAGGAGCTTCCGGTGGAGATGACGACCGCGGATTTTGCGGGTGCGTCAGTCGGAGTCGGCGACGAAGGAACCTATCCGTTCCGCGAGGCCCGGATCCTTGCGGCTCAAGTAGAAGGCGTAGGCGACGGAGAGGGCGACGATGGCCAGGGCGATGTAGGGGAAGTAGCCAAACGGGGCGCCCTGGCCCGGCTTGAGCAGCTCGTACAAGGGCAAACCGATGCAAAGCACGCCGAGTGCCGGGAGAACGAGATGGCGGGAAATGTCGAACTCGTCCGGGTGGTGCCGACGGTAGTAAAAGGGCAGCGCCAGGTTGGAAACCAGATAGACCAGGGCGACGAGAATTGTTCCGAGGGTTGCGATCTGGCCGAAGAAGACGACGGGGTCGGTTCTGCGCCCGAAGACAAAGGAGATCGTCAACGCGGCGCCCAGGAAGAGCGCGATGCCGGACCACGGAGTCCTGCGCCCGGCCGAGACGCGGGCGCTGAAACCCGGCAGGATGCCCTCGCGCCCGGAGGAAAAGATGATCCGCGACTGGGAGTTCGCCGCCGACATGAGCGAGCCGACAATGGAGGTCATGCCCGCCAGGTAAGCAAAGAAGAGGAGTAGCCCGCTCAGTCCGTTGGCGGCATCGAGAAACGGTACCGACGAGCCGGCAATTGCTCGAACGTTTCCCCCGAACGCGACTTCCGTCGCATAGCTGAGTACGACGTAGGCCAGCGCCATGATTCCGACCGAGGCGTAGATTGCCCTCGGCACGTTGTGGCGCGGCTCCGACGTCTCCTCTGCAAGGGACGCCGAATTCTCCCATCCGACGAACATGAACATCGCAAGCGGGAATCCGAGTGACAGACCCGAGAGGCCCCCGCTCAGCTTGGCCGGGTTGAAGGGCTGCAGTGTCAAGGATCGATGATGGTCGACCAGCAGTGCCACGGAGACGACCAGGAGGATGGCCATCTCAGTTATGAGGAGGGCTGCTGCCAGCTTGGTGGAGACCCTCACTCCCCGGTACATCATGTAGGCCGCACCAATCACGAATGCCGACGCGTATATCTCCCACGGCGCTGAAAAACGCAGGTAGCGCTGGACCATGGTGTCGAACCACCCTCCGGATATGACGACGACCGCGGATATCGCGATCACATACCCGGCTGAAATCGTCAGCGCGGTCGTGACCCCGGCAATCGGGCCGAAGCTCTTGCCCACGAAGGCCACGAAGGAGCCGGCGGAGGGCGTCGAGCGGGAAAACTCCGCAACAGTGTTGCCGAGGATGGCTATTGCCACGGCGGCCAGGATGATGACGAGAGGCGACGCGAGGCCGGAGGTCCCTGCGATGATGGCGAAGGAGAAGTAGAAGCTCATCGCTGGGGCGATGTTTGCCATCGTGGAGGACGCGACGTCGAATGTGCTTAGCACCCCCCGGGCCAGCCGCTCTGTTCCCTGCGCCGGCTGCATCGAATGGAGGAACCTCGCTCCGCGCCGATCCCCCTCCACGGGGATCGCGTCGAACTCATCGGTGTCGTCCATCCCCAAAACCACCCTCCCTCACCCGCCGCCCACAGCGATCTCGCCGCCTCCAGTCTGTTCGTCCCAACCCTTCCCCCCACCCCCCAAAAATTCTCCCCCCACCTCTGCACGGCCCCCCCGAAAACCCGTTAGGATATCTAATCCCACTCCACGGAGGCATCCGGAGAAGCCCAGCCCCACAAGGGCCG
>JAKAOC010000053.1 GCA_021823385.1 Actinomycetes bacterium | reverse complement strand
CCGCCGGTGAGGACGCTGGCGACGGGAACCCGGGTGGTCAGGTCGTCAGGGTTGGAAAACCACCCGTCATAGGCCACCTCCACCAGAGTGGGCGGCGCCAATCCACCCGCACGGAAAACGAAGAGCGTTACGGCGTTCAAGTTGTAGTAGCTGCAGGCTCCAGCCACGATCGCAAAGTCCTGGCCATGGACCGGCGACAGATAGATGACGTACTTCGCCTCTGAGATTTTCAAGATCTGCCCAAGCGTCTCCATGGCGCATGCGCCCTTCTGCAAAGGCGGATCCGGAATGGCATTTTGGCCGGGCAGGGTGATCTGGCTCCAATTGACCCTGGAAAATGCGAGCGCTGCAGCACTGGCTTGAGCTGGTGTCGCCGTGCTTGTCGTTACGGACCTACCCGAGGTGGCCGTTGCCGACGAATTTGCTGCACTACCACCCGTGCCGCACGACGCCAGGAATACGGCTGCAACCGCCAGGGTGGACGCCAGCGGGCCGCTTGAGCGCCCGCGGCGATTCCGGCGGAGCTGGGCGCAGCCTGGTTCCCTGCGAACAGCTTCCTTCACCGCGGGTAATCCCCTTGCAACGGGACCGGCAATGACGTCGTCACCGCACCTTGGGACCCCACGATACTACGCGGACATTGCACGGGGGGCGCTCGTCACTCGAGCATGGACGGCAAGATCCCTGGCCCACGACTGCTGCGAATCCATCTTGTTTGCATCGATAGAGAACTTGCAAATGCAAGTTGCGGTCGCGCCACGCCAGCGCATTTCGGCCGGCTCGAGCGCGGCGAGCAAGAAGTGATCCGCGACAGCAGGTCCGAGTATGCCGAAGGGCCGTGGAGCTGTCAGGCCCATGAATTCAGAGGCTGCGACGGGCACCGCCAAAATCGGTCCAGCCTAAATGTGAGTCCGGGCTTCCAGATTGGAAACACAGGACGACGGCACCATGAAGTCCTTTCCCCGCGCCCTCGAGCAGGCGAACAGAAAGCCCAGCCGTTGGCAACGATCTGCTCGACAAGGGTTCGAGCGCTGCAGAGGTGGCCCGCTCCTTCGGAGTCACCGAGGCGACCTGGTGTCGCTCGATGAACACCTGCGGCGGGACGAAGGCCACGGATGCCAAGTGGCTGAAGGAGCTAGAAGCCGAGAACAAGCGCCTGAAAAAGATCGTCGCCGACCAAGCGCCCGACATCGGCTTTGTTGGGCGAGATCGGCTCGGGAAACTGCTAACCCCGGCTCTTTCATCGCCGATGTGGGGCTCGTGTGCACCCTTGCCGGAAGAAAAGTTGGCCTAGCCGGCCGGCGGACGACCGTCAACCCGGCTATCGGGGAACCTTCGACCACTGCATAGCGAAGAGAGCCGAAAAGACCACTACGGGAGCGAGCACCGCGACGGTCATGAGTTGATATCCGGACGCAGCAGCTACAGCGCCAAGGAGCGCGGGGGTGATCGCCGAGACTAGGCCGACCGTTGCAAACAAGCCCGCGTTGGCGGCGGCGAGATGACCGTCGTGGGCAGAGGAAGCGATCAATGAAAGCGCGAGTGGGAAGATGACGCCATGAGGAACGCCGAGCAACCCCATCGCCAAGAAAAAGACGGCCGCCGGTCCGCCGAAGACGATGAGTGCCAACCCGGCGATGGTCAGGGCAATACATACGGCGAAGACCGTGAACTTGGCATTGATCGGAGAACGCCTGACTACCACAACTCTACTGATGAACGAGGTGACAAAGAAGGTAGTAAATCCCAATTGGCTGTGCGCGGCGCTCAAGCCGAAATCTTTGTGGGCCAGCAAGGCGCCGAACACCGTAATCGCTGCGAATGGAACGCTGTAGAGCAGCTGCATTATCAGCGCCACCCTCCCACCGGGAGTGCCGAGCAACACCGCCCTGCCGGGTCGCCTTGTATTGGGGTCGGAAGTCGCCTCAAGCCCTTGCGCGCCCGATGGTCGAGGTGCGCTCTCTCTGGTTATGGCCACCTCCGCGAGTGCCGACGCGGGCTCCGAGTCGAGAGTGCCCCTCCGGCGGTGGCTTTCCCGCCGCCATTTGCCACGCATGCCCACGGCAACGGCCACCAATGGGAAGGGTGCAAAAAATAAGAGCGCTACACGGACATCTTGGTGAAAGAGGAAGAGAATTGCCGCCTCGAGGAGAGGTCCGCCCGCGAGGCTGGCACTAAGCACCGTCGCATATCGAGCCAACTGCTTCTCTCGATGAGCAGGCGATGCGGCGGCAATAGCCGTAGCCAGGCTCGGAGGAGTCACGCCGCCCGCGACACCGAATAGCACAAGTCCCGCCGTCAACCAGACGATCGACGGGGCGGATCCAATGACAAGCAGACTGCCGGCGAGAAGAGTGGCGCCCACGACTACCACCGACGCGGCGGAACGCGAGGCAAGCCTCGTGGCGAGAAGCCACGCTGCCAGGACCATGATGGCCCCTGCGGCCGTACCGAGCGTTCCAACAGTGCCGGTGCCAACCCCGAGCTGGTTCTTTGCCAAAAGCGGGAAGGTTGTTTGGCCTGCGTTCTGCGCCGATCTGAACAACGCCGCGATAGCGAATAGCCCTACCGGTGACCAAGGTGCCAGCCAGCGCCGCAAGTGGCGACGGTGGCTCACTGTGGGTTTTGAAGAAATATATCCGCCCGTGCAAGTTTGCTATTGAACTGTGGAGGCGCGAAGCCGGTGTCCGACCCGAGAACCCCATGAAACGGCACCGACCAGGCAACTCAATCCTAGGCCGGTAACCCCGCGGAAGCACCGGCCATCGGCGTGCGCACGAACTCGTCCCGTGGTTTGTACATCGAGCCGCCTGGGAGACGACGCAGCTTTGTGTCGAGACGAGACGGTGCTGTGCCAGCGTCACCGCCAGTCAACGGCACCTTCGCGCGACCGGGAGCCGTCCCCTCCCTGTTACAGAGAGGGGACGGCTCCTTGGCCAATGTTCTTGCGGATCCCGCGCCTTTTACGTATGCCTCAAGGACTATCCAAAGAAGCACACACAACGCTTGCTCGGATTACTGGCGCAGTTGACTTATTCGAGTTGGGGTCTATTCTCTGGCACCCGCGCAAGGTGCCCTTGAAAACGTCGCATTGACTGTCCGCCTGCCGCTCACGGTATGGTCCCAAGGGCCGACATTGCCTTGTCGCTGGTCAGGCATAGAGACTGCAGCTCGAGGCGTTTTCAACCAAGAGGTCGGTGAAGCGCTGGGTACCTCGATGACAACTGTAACGGTTTCCCTTCGTCACTGGGCTCCGGTACGTTAGGCACATGGAAGTCGACGGGTCAGGTTCATCGGTTGAGAAGCGCGTAGTCGATCAGTTTCCGGCCGAATTAGTTGCAGACTCAAACCTGGGAACCTTTGTCGCAGAGTCGATCAGCGAAGGCATAGTCAGCTTGATCCCCGGGGCTGGACCGTTGCTGGTACTGGCGTGGGAGAAGGTGCGTTCTCGCCAAGCTGCAAAGAAGGCCTACGAAATCGACCTCTTCCTGTACAGTCTCGGCTTGTCGTTGCAGGCTCAACTGGACGAGTTGGGCGCCAAGATCGATTCCATTGAAGAATGCCTTCGCGATCCGCAAATCCTCGACCTCATCGCTCGCGGAGTCGACGCCTCGGCTGAAAAGACTGAACCTGAGATTACCTTGCTGGCGGAAGCGGTCGCACGAGCTATCGGCACAGGTGACCCAGCTGAAGATGTTGCTGCTCTACTGGACATTATTGGCAGACTGCGACACGCCGACATAGCGGTGCTTCGCTCCCTGGTTGGCGTCGTACGGCCCGGCGACTACGGGACCTTAGAGGAGATCTCAGAGATTCTTGGGATCGGCGCTCTCGGTGTCCAGGCTTCGTTGCTGCGCCTTGAGGGTGCAGGCTTAGTTGTGCGATCGGTTATCCGCGCTGGTAAGTCCAGCTGGACACCCGTGCACCTTGGTGTGCAAGTCGCAACTGCACTCGGAGAAACGAATATCCGAACACTACCCCGTGGATGGACGTCGGAGGATGTTGAGGTTCTCGAAGAATTAGTCAACGATGCAAATGCCACTCCGCTGGCGCTGCGAGATCTTGCCGATCGTTTGGGCCGCACTGAGGCCGAACTTGATGCTTCGTCTCAGATTCTGGAACGGGCCGGTTACTTGCAGCGACGGATGACAATAGGAAGTCCATATGCGCGGTACCTGATCCTGGATGACTCGGCTTACCTTTGGCAGTCTGAACAGGACCCGGACGGCCTGCACAAAATCCTGGGGAAACTTCACCAGGCGTTGCTCGCCCTGCCGGATAACCAACATGTTGGAAGCGATCGACTTGCACGCGAACTCGGCCTGCAACCGCGTCTTGTCCAGGCGTTGCTGCGGAAACTCGAAGCGACCGGCTACGTTACGCAGCTGAGTGAAAGGCCAACTGGGCCCCTCTTCAGCGTCGTCCCGACCGCGAAGTTGCGCCGAGCGGATCGTCTAGAGATTCATCAGCAATCCGGCTAAGTCCAAGTGATTGCGGTGCCTCATTTGATACTGCGTTGGCGACCGCTTTCGCCTTAAGCGGGCTTTCGCCCTAAGCGCAAGTACACCAGATGCAGCCACTCTACTTCTTGTAACTAAATACCAGCGAGAGGACGAGTACCACGGCAACCCCGACTCCGAGAGCCCTTAGCGCTTGTGTCGCGGTCCGTTGCTTAGAGGCAATTTCGATCGCTTCGACCATCACGACTACTTCGGGGCTTCCCGGGAACGGCAATGTGCTCTCAACTACTTGCATGATGGTAGCGCCAGCGTTCGTTTCCAGCAGCTGGGCAATCTTGATGTCTGCGAACGCGACATCACGCATTAAGTCCTCGGCCACCGCGCGCGGGCCATCCTGCCATCTATATGGGTTCCGCACCCTCCAAGCTCGAAGATAAGTGCGGAGCTTGTCAGCTTCAATCTCGTTCACAGTTGATCCTTTCTTAACTAGTAGTACTTACGCCTTCGGATTCACGCGACGGCATTATCAGTGTACCCTGGGCGACCAGGTCAGGCCCTTGTCGACGTGTCGGCATTCGAGAAAGCAAGATAGGCTCCGTGCGAGTGGGAGTACTATTTATGGTATGTCTAATGTGAGTACCTCGGAGCCCCTCCGCTCAACCCAACTGATCGCTCTAGCGCGAGATCTCGATCCGTCAATTACTGAGCGGACCCTCGAACACTGGCGTCATTTGGGCCTGCTCCCTCACGCAATGCGAAGCGGTCAGGACGGGAAGCGGCCAATTTGGACCTACCCTGCCGCTACGGCCGACCAGCTCAGTGCTCTGTTGCACTTGCGGAAATTGACGAAGGACCCAAACGCTCTGCGTGCGACGCTTTGGTACAACGGATACTCGATAGATACTGGGCGCGTCCGCGAATCAATCAGCGCTTTTCTGGGTGGTCTGCTCGCCACCCTGGAGAAAGAGCTAGCTAAAAACAACCCGCGCGTCGGCAGCGATCCAGATATGCGATGGCAAGCGATTCAAGCGCTCGCGGCTACCCAGGCAAGAAAGCGCGGAAAAGGGGTGCCTCGTTTCGGCCGTCAGGCGCTTCGCGAGCGCACTACCGCGTTCGCGTCGATGTTCGGGCTCGTTTTAGATGACCCGACGGCACTGAAGCGTCTAGAACTGGATGCTTCGACCGTCGAACGACTAATAGGCGTTGATAAAGCGCGTCGGTTTCGACCGGAAGGAGCCGGTCCATGGCTAGATGGCGCTCCGGAAGATGGCTTGGTCGCGTTCTCGCAAACGGGCGGTTTGTCTCGGTTAATCGCAGTCACCGAAGGCGCCTCGGAAGCGGAGTTGGAGGCTGCTCGCGACGTGGCCCGCCTACTTCTTGGCGGCCTGACAGCATTTGCACGCCTTGCTGATGCCATGTCGGGACGAGAGAATACTTCGGGGCTCGCTGGGTTGCGAATGTTGGTCGACGAGCCACTTTCCGCCATCGTTATAGTCCCGCTCATACTGTCCCTCCTGGCTTCACCGCAAATCGCTCAGAACCTGCATGGTGTCCTTGAGGCAATCGGCACAAGCATTGTCCCGGTCGAACAACGAGTCAAAGCCCTCGCGGAGCTATCCGAGGAAGAAAGGGCACTGGAACTTGAAAACCTGTCGAATTTGCCATTCGCGCAGCAGCTGCAGATAAATCGTCTGATTCGAAGTTCCAGTTAGGTGTCAAGCTGGCGATACACGCCGGAGCTAGTTTCCACTGAAGACTACGGAGAGAATGTTTGCGGTCATCAAATTTCGCATCAGTCGCGGTGTACTAAAAATCCATTCGGGATTGCGCTCCATCCAGTGCACAACCTCCCCGTTCAGTGTTAGCGCGGTGTAACGGAGCCGCGATATCGTCACTTCAGACGATGGACAAGAGACGGGAGGGCATTTCTTGACAGGATGGTTCGACCGGGCCAAGCGGCTCACCTACGAGCAATACGTGAGGGGCTCCGCCAGAACCGGTCCAGCCTGAATGTGAGTCCGGGCCTCCAGAATGGAAATGGAGGACCACGACAACATGAAGTCCAAGCGCCATACACCCGAACAGGTGATCAGAAAGGTCGCTGAAGGCGACGAGATGCTCAACAAGGGAGCGAGCGTCGCTGAGGTGGCTCGCTCCTTCGGAATCACGGAGACCACCTGGTACCGCTGGAAGAACACCTACGGCGGCATGAAGGCAACCGATGCCAAGAGGATGAAAGAGCTCGAGGCCGAGAACAAGCGCCTAAAAAAGATCGTCGCCGACCAGGCACTCGACATCGACATGCTGAAAGAGATCGCCTCGGGAAACTTCTAACCCCGGACCGGCGCAGGCGCAGCATCGAAAAGCTGCGCAGCCGGTTCGGGGTTAGCGAGAGAAGGGCATGCAAACTGATCGGCCAGCACCGCTCCACCCAGCGCTATACGCCAAAGCCACCGGGCGAACGGGATGCCGAGATCACCGCGTGGCTGAAGTCCTACGCGCTTCAAAACCCCCGCCGCGGATACAAGCGGGCCTGGGCGGCCCTTCTCAAAGAGGGCTGGTATCTGGCTCGAAGCTACGTGCAGAGACTTTGGAGGCAGGCGGGACTGAAAGTGCCCTACAAGAAAAAGCGCGCCAGGCGCCACGGCAATCCTTCGGGATGGCACAGGCCCCTTGACTCCAACGTCACCTGGGCGGCTGACTTCCAATTCGACCAGAGCGAAGACAAGCGGGTGATCAAGCTCTTGAATATCGTGGACGAGTACGACCGGCGCTGGCTGGCATCACGAGCCGCCAGGTCCATTGACGCCTTGGGAGTGATCGCCACCCTGGATGGCCTGGTGGCCGAGAACGGAACACCCGTCTACCTGCGCGTCGACCACGGACCTGAGTTCATCGCCGGCCTCCTGGCGGACTGGTGCGCCGAGATGGGCGTGGAGCTGCTCTTCACAGAGCCGGGATCGCCTTGGCAAAATGGTGTGATCGAGGCGCTTAACGGCCGTGTACGGGACGAGTACCTGAACGGCGAGCTCTTCCTGGACGTTACCGAAGCCCAGGCCATCCTGGATCACGCCCGAGCCGATTTCAACGCCAATCGCCGGCACAGCTCCCTTGGCTATCTGACCCCCGCCGAGTTCAGGGAACTCGACACCATCGAACAGCGGCAGGTACTTGCCGGCGCTGCCAAGTACAAGGGCTGGGCGGCGCCTCAGCTGCGGGCCGCATAGCGGCTGCTGTACTTGTGGACGACGCTTCGCCTCGACCACAGGGTCCACAGCCGATCAGCTACCACCGGAAATACGACAACGACGATGATGGCCATAACGACGACGCAAGTGCGGCCGACGCTACGGCCATGGGCTAATCTTGCCCAACGAACCCGAGGCTCTGGCTCACGCTAGGACTGGACCAAAAACCGCGGGCCCCTCATACGCACCCCTCTACTCTCCCGAAGAGTATGCACTAGTCGATCCCGCTTGGCTGGAGGGCCGCGATCCGCTCGGACACGACATTGTGGTGCGGCTCGATCAGCGCATGGCGTTCAGAGACGGCGAGCAAAGCCCAGACACCCAGTGGCGCGAAGCGTATTTTCCCATCTTCACTGACCCATATAACAACAGCCACTGGGGCCTGCGACAGCAGCAGATCTTCGAAGCGGCAACCACCGGCGAGTCAGTGGACCTGATGATGGCGACAGCCGATGCTGTTGGCTATAACTGGCCCGATGTTTTCCAGGCGAGGCTGCAAGAGGAATTGTCGCACCAACTGAAGGTCTATCAATACCTAGTCGAATACGAGGGCTTCCACCCAGAGGAACGAGAGAGGTTGACGGCCAAGGGTGCCCTCCGAGAAGGCGTCTCCCTTCATTTCATGCATGCCAGCCTCTCGTGGGGTGTCTATCACCTTCTGCGAAAGCGCTACAAGTGGAGATCTCCCTGGATAAGGGCATGCACCTTATGTCAGCGGCACTATTGGGAAGCCGAAGTCCCACGCTGGGCCGTGCGCAACTGGAACACCACCAGGTGGTGCCGCGAGTGCTGCCATAGGATCCGCGGCTTCGTGGAGAACGAGAGTCCGGTGAAGTGGACCAAGCGCGCCGCGCTCGACAAGGTCATGGAACTCTCACGCCACCTGGGTACCACTCCGATTGCCGGTGATTGGCATTTAACGTTTCAAGCCTCTAGTTCGACGGACCGTCAAGACGAGTGGGCTCTGCTGCTCCAATCCATGCCGACGCTCGAAAAAGTCCAAGAACTTGTCGGATCAACGAAGTGGCTCGCGATACTCCAAGCAGCCGGCCTGGCCGGGAAAGTATCCGCACCTCGAAGGGCACTATGACATTCGCCAAGGACGGGCACTACTGCCGGTCACTGTACGAGTACGTAATCGACAACTGGCTACCCGTAAACGGCATCGAGCACGAAGTGGAGCCGCACTATCCGCAGGATGTGGATTTGAACTCGAGAGGTCTTCGACGGCCTGATTGGAGACTGCCGAATGGGACCCTTGTCGAATGTGCCGGCCTGGCGGGTGACAGCGCCTATGAAGCGAACTTGGACCTGAAGCGGCGCCTGGCGGAGAAGTACCGTATTCGATTGCTCGTTCTCTTGCAAGAAGACCTAAAGGACCTCGGGGCTGTGTTTGGTACTCACCTCGCTGATCAGCACCCTGTCGATGACGAGCCGTAGCATTTAGTGCACTGAAGGTTCTTGTAGCGGCCACCCGTTGAATCGGCTTTCAGTTTGATTTACCTGAGGACCTCGCTAGAACCCGTCCAGCCTGAATGTGAGTCGTGGGCCCCCAGCATCGAAATGGAGGATCATGACAACATGAGGTCCAAGCGCCATACGCCCGAACCGGTGTTCAGAAAGGTCGCCGAGGGCGACGAGTTGCTCAACAAGGAAGCCAGCGTCGCCGAGCTGGCCCGCTCCTTCGGAATTAGCGAGACCACCTGGTATCGCTCGAAGAATACCTGTCGGCTACTACCGGAAATACGACAACGATGACCGCAACGAGGACTCAAGTGCGGCCGACGGTCGGGCCATCGGCTAATCTTGCCGAACGAACCCG
>JAKAOC010000052.1 GCA_021823385.1 Actinomycetes bacterium | reverse complement strand
GCGCACACAGCAACCGAGCATTTCGCACGTGAGTCAAGAGGGAACCGGTTCGAGCTTCTCAAAGCGGGATCGCGCGTCAGGAAATGCGCACCCCACCCCGCTAAAAGCTGAAGAGCCGGGAATCGGCGGGCGCACGCCTGCCGAACAGGAAGCCCTGCCCCCTACGCACGCCTACTGCTAGAAGCGCCTCGCGTTCCTCCTCGCGCTCGACCCCCTCTGCCACCACCTCCGCCCCGGTTTCCTGGGCCAAAGAGACCATTGCGCGCGCGAGGCTGCGACGTACCGGATCGATGTCGATTCCGCGGACCAGCTCGATGTCGAGTTTGATGATGTCGGGAGCGAAGTTGATTATGTGGGCGAGGTTCGAAAACCCGGTGCCGACGTCGTCGAGAGCGAACCCGACGCCGGTTTGGCGCAGCTCCATGATTGATGCGCGCAGCCGGGGGTAGCTCTCGATCGCGTCGTGCTCGGTCAGTTCGACGACCAGTCTGGTCGGTTCGCTCGAGGCGATCAACTCTGCGAGTCGCGGGTCTTCCAGCGTGTCAGGCCCGAAGTTGAGCGCCAGCCTGCCTGAGGCGGGCAGCTGAGGAAGGAAGGCGAGCGCTCGGCGCGCAGCAGCCAGTTCGAGGTCCACACCGAGTCCGATGCGATGCGCCTCGGCGAACCACAGGTCAGGCGAGCGATACGGGGTGGCATGAAAGCGGGTGAGGGCTTCCGCGCCAATCAGCTCCCTGCTCTCCAGCTGGACAACGGGCTGGAAGAGGGGCGAGTACTCTTCGTTGTCGATGATGGCGCGGATGCGCCGGCCGGCTTCGAGTTCGTTTGCCAGTCCCGGCCAGGTCACGTTGGCAATGAAGCGGGCCGTCTGGCTTGCCCGAAGGGCCGCCGTGGGTTGGGCTCCCGGATTCGGCCCCGTGGCCCGGTCGTCCGAGGGCGAGGCGGCGGCCGCAAGGGCTACGGTGGCCGAGACGAAGTCGGCCACGCCGCTCAGAAGTGCGACATCATCCTTGGTGAACGCGCCGGGCGCTGAAGATCCGACCTCCAGGACGCCCAGGGCCATTCCGTGGTCATACAGGGGAAGGCAGACCATCGACCTGAGGCCGAGGGCGCTGCTCGCATCGAGGTCGGCACGCGGATCGTTGTACACGTCCTCGCAGTGCAGGGTGGAAAGGGAGTCGAGCGCTCTTCCCGCCAACCCGGCCCGGCGATCGACCCTGGTTCCTACCGCTGAGGAAAGACAGCCGGAGCCACAGACGTAAAAAAGGTAATCGTCGTTTAAGAACTCGAGCGCGGCACCCTCCGCCCCGGCAACCAGATCCACTGCTTCATCGGCAATGCGCTGCATCACCGAAGTCGGGCTGTTGGCACCACGGGAGCTTGCATCCATTGAGCCGAAATCCACCTTCGTCCCCCGGCGTTACAGGAGAAATATCGGCCGCAGCACGATCGGTCTTGATTCGTTCCGAAAATCGCGCCCGCCGTCCCGGGCGAGCCGCAACTTGGGCACGATGGCCTCGACGGTTCATCGGTGGTGAATCTTTTCATTTGGAGATGCCCGCACCGGCGCGTTGTACGGCAGGAGGAGTGACACCTGTGCGCAACAGCGAGCCTCCCGAGCCGGCCCGTGCCGCTTTGCCTCGGGCATGAGAAGGCGCGCGTTACGGAACGGGAATGCCGCCGCTGGCTACAATCTGGCCATGACCACTCCTCCTCAAGCATCCTCTTCGGTCACCTCGGTCCTCTCCGGCTTGGAGGGCGTACGGGGGTGGGTCGAGGATTTCTACCGGGACCTCCACGAGAATCCCGAGCTTTCCCATCAGGAGGTTCGGACGGCGGGCAAAGTCGCCAGGCGCTTGGAGGTCTCCGGCGTCTCCGTGCACGAAGGGGTCGGCGGCACCGGGGTTGTGGGCCTGCTCCGGAACGGGGAAGGGCCCACGGTGCTTCTAAGGGCGGACATGGACGCCCTGCCGGTAGCCGAAGCCACCGGCCTGAGTTATGCCAGTAAGCAGGTGGCGACCGATTCAGCCGGTAAAGAGGTGCCGGTCATGCACGCCTGCGGGCATGACGTTCACGTCGCATGCCTGCTGGGCGCGGCGCACCTGCTCGCCTCGCATCGCGAGGCTTGGGCCGGGGACGTCGTCTTCGTCTTCCAGCCGGCCGAAGAGACGGGAGACGGTGCACGAGGCATGATCGAGAGTGGCTTGGCCGAGCTGGTGCCGAGCGTCGATGTCGCGCTCGCCCAGCACGTCCTGGCCGCGCCGGCCGGTGTGGTGGGGACACATGCAGGTCCGACCCTTTCGGCTGCGGACAGCATGCGCATCACCGTCTACGGGCTCGGAGCGCACGGTTCGATGCCCCAGGCGTCCGTGGACCCGGTCGTCCTCGCGGCCATGATCGTCGTGCGCCTGCAGACGGTGGTGGCGCGAGAGACGCGCCCTGGAGAGCCGGTGGTGCTGACCGTGGGGAAGCTGCAGGCGGGAACCAAGAGCAACGTCATATCCGACCATGCCGTGATCGAGCTCAACATCCGCACCTACAGCGCCGAGACGCGAAGCGCCGTCCTGGAGGCGATCCATCGGATCGTGGAAGGCGAGTGCCAGGCATCGGGGTCTCCCAAGGCCGCGACCTATGAGCTCTTCGACCAATTCCCGCTCACGGATAACGACGCGGATGCGACCGCAAGGGTTGCCGAGGCGTTCGGAGCGTTCTTCGGGGAGAGGGCTCTGGTTCTGCCGGCACAGTCGGCCAGCGAGGACTTCAGCGACATTCCAAACGCTCTGGGGTCTCCCTACTGCTATTGGGGAATTGGTGGGACGGATCCCGAGCTGTACCGGAGGGCCGAAGAGGCCGGCCGCCTGTCCCAGGAGGTTCCGGTGAACCATTCGGCGCTCTTCGCACCGGTGATCCAGCCAACGTTGGACACCGGGGTACAGGCCCTGGTGGTTGCGACGCTGGCCTGGCTCGGGATTTCCGCAGATGAAGAGTCACACGGAGGCCGGGCTTGACCACCGGCTCGACGCTGCAGTTGGTGCTGGATCTGGCGGGCACCTTCGTCTTCGGGCTGAACGGAGCGCTTACTGCCATGGAGGCCGAGAGCCTCGACGTCGTCGGAATCGTCGTGCTGGCAGTCTTGACCGCGCTCGGAGGCGGCATCATTCGTGACGTCCTCATCGGCTCGTTCCCGCCGGCGGCGTTCAGGGACTGGCGCTATATGGCGGTTGGCGCCGGCGCCGGCCTTGCTGCTTTCCTGGCCCGCCATATCTGGATCCGGGTGCAGCGCTCGATCACGGTCTTCGACGCAGCCGGCCTGGCGTTGTTCTGCGTCACGGGGACCACCACCGCCTATGCGGCGCATCTGGGCGCGTTCCAGTCGGTCATACTGGGGACCATCACGGGTGTTGGCGGGGGAACCCTTCGTGACGTGGTCATCAGGAGAGTGCCGACCGTACTTTCGAGCGGGCTTTACGCCGTTCCCGCAGCTCTGGGCGCCACCCTGACGGCGGTGTCGCTGAGCTTCCATTTCTATAGCGGGGCAATTGCCGCGGCCGCCGCCCTCCTGTGCTTCGCGATACGCATGGTCGGGGTCCTCTTCAACCTGAACATGCCGGGCTCGCAGCCAGGCGCCCATGCGGGCGGGGCGAGCCATGACTGATTCGCCCGGGGCCCGGTTCCACTGCGCAACCTTGCGCGCCTCGGCCACGTTGACGGGGTGCACCGAGGGTGATAGCACTTGGTAGTCGCCTTCTGCGCCTGTGCGCAGCTGGATGTGCCCGTTCGACGAAGGGACCGAGGTGGTCGGTAGGCAAGGTGAAGGCGGCTCACAGGCTCCGGGTGGCAAGAGAGCCGACGGGCCGGCACTTGCGGTCGAGCACCTGACCAAGCGCTTCGGCGATCGCCTCGCCTATTCGGATGTCTCCTTCGAGATCGGCTACGGCGAGGTCTTCGGCTTCCTCGGACCCAATGGCGCCGGCAAGACGACCACGGTGAGAACTCTCGGAACGCTCATCGCCCCGACCTCGGGATCGGCCAGGGTGGCGGGGCTTGCGCTGACGGCCGCCAACGGCCCCGCCATCCGCCGGAGAATCTCGATAATGCCCGAGTCGCCCGGCCTCTATTCGCGCCTGACCGTGGAGGAGAACCTCGAGTGCTTCGCCGGCCTCTACGGGTTGAGCGAGACCAAGCGGCGGATTCGGAATGCCCTTGGGGCCGTGAACCTTCTGGATCGCTCGAAGGATCTCTGCGGTGCGCTTTCAAAAGGGCTTCGCCAGAGGGTGGCCCTGGCCAGGGCCTTGCTGAACGATCCGGAGGTCCTCTTCCTCGACGAGCCCACCTCGGGCCTCGATCCGGTGGCCGCGCGCGAGGTTCACGAACTGGTGAGCGGTATGCGCGAGAGGGGAGTCACCATCTTCCTCACCACCCACCGGCTTGATGAGGCCGAACGGCTCTGCGACCGGGTAGCGATCCTCAACACCACTCTGCGAATGATCGGCCGCCCGGACGAGCTGCGCAAGGAGCTGTTCGCCAGGACGCTGGAGGTGCGCACCAAGGCTCCGCTGCCCGATCCGGGCGCCCTCTTTGCCGGCCTGCCCGGCGTGGAGAGCTGGTCCGCCTCCGGGGCCGGGTTGTACCAACTCGAGGTGTCCGATCCGGAGACCGCCGCCCCGGGCGTGGCCAGGGCCCTGGTTGGGGCGGCCGCGGACGTCCTGTCCATCGCCGAGTCCCGTCACTCCTTGGAGGACGTCTACCTGGAGCTGGTGGGCGAAGAGGAGAAGGCGGGGCGGCAATGAGCGACAGCTGGAGCCGGATCTGGGCCATGTCCAAGAAGGAGCTGAGGGACTACCGGCGCAACCGCTTCGTGGTCGTGACCATGGCGGTCATGCCGCTCGTATTCACTATCGCGCCCATGATCCAGCTCTTCGCCATCAAGGTGACCGTGACGAGCACCGCCTTCAACGCCCGCATCGGTCTCGCGCTTCTTTACATGCTCATCATCCCCGCCATCGTGCCTTCCTCGCTCAGCGCCTATTCAGTGGTGGGTGAGCGCGAGCAGGGGACCCTCGAGCCGGTGCTCATCACCCCCATCAGTTCGCAGGAGTTCCTGTTCGGGAAAGCCTTGGCGGCGTTCGTGCCCACGGTCGCCATCTCCTATGCGGTCTTCGGGGTCTTCCTCGCCGCCGCGGCGATATTCGCCGAGCCCGCGGTGGCCTCCGCCATCTACTCCGGATCGCACATCCTGGTCCAGCTCGTCTTCACGCCGCTGCTGGCCGGCTGGTCGATACTGGTGGGCATCGCCATCTCCACACGCTCGGCCGACGTGCGCACCGCACAGCAGCTGAGTGTGCTGGCCAGCCTTCCGCCCCTGGTGGTGGTGGGCCTCATGACCTTCAACGTCATCCACGCATCGCTGGGGATCACGGTGGGCCTGGCCGTAGCGCTCCTGGTCATCGACAGGTTCGGATGGCGCGCCGTGGCGGCGATGTTCGACCGGGAGCGACTGGTGACGGGGGGCCGGTCCTAGACCTGCTGCGAGCGGCCCGGGATACGCGCCGGCGCCCCTCTGCCGCGGGGAGGCGGCATTCCGGCGGCGCCGACCGCAACCCGGTTCTATAATTAGCTACGTGGATACGCAGATAGTAAGGGAACCCACCGCTGAGCAGCTGGACCTGGCTGTTGAGACCTTCAAGCTCCTTGCCGACCAGACGCGCCTGAAGATCGTTTGGGCCCTTTTGCACGGCGAGCACTCGGTCAACGACCTGGCCGGCCACCTGGGGGTAAATCCGGCCGGGGTTTCCCAGCATCTGGCCAAGCTGCGCCTGGCCAGGCTGGTGACGGTGCGCCGGGAAGGTACCAAGGCCTACTACGCCGCCGAGAGTGACCACGTGCGCAAGCTCGCCGAACAGGCACTGTTCCATGCGGAGCACATATCGGGCGAGCGATCCTCCCACCCGGAGGACGCCTCCGGCCACCATCGGACGCGGGGGAGGATCTGAGAATGCATCAGGCCACCCAAGGGCAGGACTGGGAGCCGTTCGCAGCCGCGGGGCGCGGTGATGATTCCGCGGATCGCAGGGACGCGAATCGCGCCATCGGCGTTTCCGCCGTCGGGCTCGCGGTCACCGGCTTCGTGGAATTGGCCATCGCCGCCCTGAGCGGATCCGTCGGGCTCCTCGGCGACGCCTTGCACAACCTCTCCGACGTGAGCACCTCGCTGGCCGTCTTCGTGGGTCTGCGCGTCTCCAAGCGCCGGCCGTCGGAGACGCATCCCTACGGATGGGAGAGGGCCGAGGATCTGGCCGGCCTCGCCGTGGCACTGGTCATATGGGCAAGCGCCGTCCTGACGGCGGTTATCAGTTTGCGCAAGCTGGCCGAGCACGGCACCACCACCCATATCGCCTACGGCATCGCCGCGGCGGCGGTGGGAATCATCGGAAACCAGGTGGTGGCCAGGTACAAGTTGCGGGTCGGCAGGCGCATCCACTCCGCGGCACTCGTTGCCGATGCACAGCACTCCTGGCTGGACGCGCTTTCCTCGGCGGGCGCAATGCTCGGCCTGGTGGGCGTGGCCTTCGGCCTGCCTTGGGCGGACGGGGCCGCGGGCCTGGTCATGACCCTTTTCGTCTGCCACGTCGGCCTGGAGGTGACCCGCGACATCGTGCGCCACCTGACCGACGGCGTCGAGGACGGCGTGTTGAAGGCGGCCGGCGACGCGGCAATGGAGGTGGACGGGGTCGAGCATGCCCACGTGCGGGCCCGATGGATGGGGCGCTCTCTTCTGGTCGAGGTGGAAGGTTACCTTCGGGCCGACACCACTCTGGAGAGGAGCGGGACCATCGGAGCGGAGGTAGAGCGGGCGGTTGCCAGGGCCGTACCCGATGCCCGGTTCGTCCATTGGTACGCCAGGGCCATGCCCACCTGAGGCGCGACTTCGCCCTCCCCGGGGCCCTCGCATGCCGGCGGTTCCGCAAGGTGTCCTGCGTACCAGGTGCTTGAGGCGTTCGGCTCTAGCGCCGTGTCCTGCCTCGCCCAATGCTTGTTTTCAGGAGGCGCCGTCCGCGCTGCACTCGTCCCGGGCGGCGATAGCCATGGAACAAAGCGTGCGTCTCGGCAGGATCGGCGGAATCCCACTGGGGATGAATTGGAGCGTGCTCGTCATCTTCTTCCTGATCGCCTGGGAGCTCTCGGCCCTGGTGCTTCCGGCCGACGCCGCCGGGTCGGGCCAGGTCGTCTACTGGGTGGTCGGGGTTTCCACCGCGCTTCTCTTCTATGTCTCGCTGCTCGCCCATGAGACTGCGCACGCCCTCTTGGCCAAGCGAAACGGCATAGGTGTGCGGCGGATAACGCTTTGGCTCTTCGGAGGGGTCTCGGAGCTGGAGGGCGACGCCCTCACTCCCGGGGCGGACTTCCGCATCGCGGTGGTGGGACCGCTGACCAGCTTCGTGCTTTCCGGCGTCTTCGGGGCCCTGGCGGCCTTGGCCGCCGCCCTGGGCTCGGGTGTCCTGGAGGCGGCGCTTGGCTGGCTGGCCTGGATGAACCTGCTGCTGGGCGGCTTCAACATGATCCCGGCCGCGCCGCTCGACGGCGGCCGCGTGCTGAGGGCGGGCATCTGGCACTTCACCGGCGATCGCACCCGCGCGGCCGTGACCGCCTCGCGGGCGGGCGTCGGGTTCGGCTATGCCTTGGTCGGCCTGGGTGTCATCACGTTCATCTACGGATACCTGGTGGGCCTTTGGTTCGCGTTCCTGGGCTGGTTCCTGATCTCGGCGGCCAGGGCCGAGGAGGGGGCGACGGTGATTCGCAGCACTCTGGCAGGCGTACGGGTCCGGGACATCATGACCGCCGACCCGGTTGTCTTCGAGCCGGCCACCACGGTCTCCGGGCTGGTCGAGCAGGCGCTCGAGCGCTACCACTTCACCTCGTTCCCGATCGCCGGACCCGACCGGAGGCCGACTGGCCTGGCCACGCTTGCCAAGATCAGGCGCGTCCCGCCGCTGGTCCGCGAGGAGACGACTTTGGCCGAAGTGGCCACGCCGCTGTCCCAGGTGCCTCTGGCGCACCCGGACGATCCGTTGCCGGAGATGCTGGAGCGCATGCAGGCCTCTCCCGACGGGAGGGCGCTGGTGCTTGGCGACGACGGCGAGCTGGTGGGAATCGTCTCGCCGAGCGACATCTCGCGCTACCTGCAGCTGTGCATGCTGCGCGCAAGCCGGCGGCCCGCGGCGCGCGTCTGAGCGCACTCGCGTTGAACGCCGCGGCGGGCGCGGATACCATTGCCGGCCGCGGGCATGCAATAGGATCGAGCGCAGGCTAGAAGGAGGACGAGATGGTCAAGGCCTTTGTCATCGACGAGACGGACGGCAAGGTCAGCGGCGCGGTCCGCGAACTGGACGACTCGGCGCTGCCCGCAGAGGGTCTGCGCGTCAAGGTCGATTACTCCACGCTGAACTACAAGGACGGCATGGTCATCAACGGCATCGGTCGCCTGGTGCGCAGCTATCCCCATGTTCCGGGTGTGGATCTGGCCGGAGTCGTGGAGGAGAGCGCTGATCCACGCTTCTCGGTCGGCGACCGGGTGGCGGTGACCGGGTGGCGGGTCGGCGAGATCTACTGGGGCGGCTATTCGACCGTCCAGCGTGTCAACCCGGACTTCGCCATCAAGCTGCCGGAGAGCCTCTCCACCTTCCAGGCGATGGCGCTGGGAACCGCCGGCTTGACGGCGATGCTGGCGATCATGGCCCTCGAGGACCATCAGCTCTCCCCGGGAGGGGAGCACCCGGTGCTGGTGACCGGCGCGGCCGGCGGGGTCGGCTCCGTCGCCGTCCTGGCTCTTGCGCGCCTGGGTTACCAGGTGGCCGCTTCCACCGGCCGAATGGAGGAGGAGTCCTACTTGCGCGAGCTGGGCGCAACCGAAGTGGTGGCCCGGCAGGATCTTTCCGAGCCGACGAACCGCCCGCTCGAGTCCGCCCGCTTTTGTGGTGCCATAGACAACGTGGGCGGCTCGACGCTGGGACGGCTGCTGGGCCAGCTGGATCCCGGGGCGTCGGTCGCCTCGGTCGGCCTGGCGGGAGGCTCGGCCTTCAGCGCCAATGTCATGCCCTTCGTCGTGCGTGGCTGCAACATCCTGGGCATCGACTCCGTCACCTGCCCCAACTCCCGCCGCCAGGAGGCGTGGACGCGTCTGGCCGAGGTGATACCCCGGGTGACCCTCGAGTCCCTCACCTCGGTTTACGGATTGGACGACCTGGATCGCCTGGCCGACGAGATACTGGTCGGGCACGTCAAGGGGCGTGTGGTGATTGATGTGAACACTTGATACCCCAGGGGGTATAGTGGAGGCATGAGAAAGCGCAAAGGCAGTTCATCGATCGAGGCGGACAACTGGGAGGCCTTCGATCGCGAAGTCCTGCAGTCTAAGGTCCCCGTGATCGTCGATTTCTGGGCACCTTGGTGCGCCCCGTGCCGGATGGTCGCTCCCGAGCTGGAGGCGATCGCGGCGGGCAGGGGGGACGCGGTCAAGGTGGTGAAGGTGAACGTGGAC
>JAKAOC010000051.1:1529-9568 GCA_021823385.1 Actinomycetes bacterium | reverse complement strand
GCAGATCAGCCTGGTCGAGCCATCCGGCTCCGGCCAGCTTGGCGAGAGCCGCGCCGACCTCATCGCCCTCGACCGCCGGCGCACGCTCGCCGCCGAGGGTCTCGAAGACGGTAAGACGCCCCCACTCCGCGGTGGCGAAGAAACCGGGGCCCGCGGCGGTGCGGAATATGGCGTGCACTCCGGAGCGGATCTTCACCACCCTGAGAGCGCCGGGCGCCGGCGGAGGGAATTCGCCCTCCCTGGTCCATCCCGGATCGGAGAGCTGGTTGTCCCAAGCCCGGATCAGCTCCAACTCGCGCGGGTCGAGCTCGCCGACTTCGGCCTCCAGCCCCAGCGCCCTTCCAAGGGCCGCCGGAGCCGCTGAAATAAAGGCGGAGGTGTCCAGGTCGCGGGGAAAGGCGCCGACATAGCGGCGCATCAACCCTTCGAGGCGGTCGGTCACCACGGCCGAGCCGGTCCAGCAGATGGCGGCGGCCCGGGAATGGTTGAAAGCGGTGATCAGGTTCCCCACCACCGCCACCCCGTCACCGATTTCGCCGGCGCCATGCCCGCAGACCTTTGCGCCGGAAGCTGACAGCTCTCCCGCGGAATCCAGGGCTGCGTCGACTCCCGCGGCCACAAACGCCGGGGCAAGGGGGGCGAGCAGGCCCGATATCGCCTCGCCACGGGAAGCCGGAAGGTCCCGCCGGGGCATGGTCACCTGGAAGAAGAGTTGGCGCGCATCCAGGTAGACGGGTCCGCCTCCCACCCGGCGGCGGATCACCGACAGCCCGGCGGCATGGCAGTAGTCGAGGTCGACCTCGGCGATCGAGCGCTGCATACCTATGCCCACGTAAGGGGCGGCCGGCCGCATGAAGGACAGGGTCGCGCGTCCGGTCTCCCCGGCGGCCTCCGCCAGCGCATGCCAGATGCTCTGGCTGCGAAGCGGGCTGACGGGTCCGAAATCGAGTACACGCAGCTTGGGGGCCATCTAGGCTCCCGAGCCCAAGGCGGAGAGCCCGCCCGTTGCGTAGTCCAGCATCTCGGCGATGTCCATCACCGCCAGGTGCGAATTGCCGGTCGACTTCGCAGCGTCCTCGAAGCGGGAGACCTCATAAGGGCAGCAGACCGCCAGGATCTCCGCGCCGGTCTCGGCCGCCTCGCGCACGCGACGCTCGGAGAGCCGCTCAGAAAGGTGGTTGGAGTTGAAGCCGTCCAGCCACATCCCGCCACCGCCGCCTCCGCAGCAGTAGGAGTTCGCCTTGCACCGCCCCATCTCGACGAAGTCGACACCGGGGATGGCCTCGATCAGCTTGCGGGGGGCGTCGTACTCGCCGTTGTGGCGTCCCAGATAGCAGGGGTCGTGGAAGGTGACCTTCTTGTCGAGGGAGTTGACCAGAGGCAGCTTGTCGACGAGGTCGGCAAGGAGCTGGGTGTAGTGAAGCACCGGATACTCATGCCCGTGCTTGGGGTACTCCTTGCGCAGAGCGTTGTAGCCGTGCGGATCCGGGGTGACGATGCGGTTGAAGCTGTACTTGGAGAGCGTGGCCACCACGTCCTCCATCAGGGCCTCGAAGAGCCCCTTCTCGCCGGCGAGGCGCTGGGAGTCGCCAATGGTCTTCTCCTCGGCGCCGAGGATGGCGAAGTCCACCCCGGCAAGAGTCAGCAGGCGGGAAAAGGCCTGGGCGGCCTGCTGGCCACGGGGGTGGTAGCTCCAGTAGTCCTCCACGTAGAAGAGGACGTCGACTTCGCGCGGGTCGCTCGCCAGGACCGGAACCTCCACCCCGGCACCCTTGGTCCAGGCGTGGCGGCGGCGGGGATTCTCCCCGAGAGCGTTGCCGTAGCGGAAGGTCTTCTCGAAGACCTGGGAGAGCTCGTCCGGCACGCTGCCCGAATCGATCGCCTTCTCGCGCACCGCAGGCATTATGTCGATCATGTTCACGCCCTTGGGGCACACCCTCAGGCAGTTGGCGCAAGTGGTGCACTTCCAAAGCTCGTCCGAGGTGAAGAGGTCGAGACCAGTCTGCACCTTTCGGTGGATCTTGCGCGGCCCGTACTCCGAGACGAGGTCCACCGGGCAGACCGGCACGCACTTGCCACAGCCGTAGCAGTACTCCAGGCTTTCACCCCCGGAAAGCGCGGCGATGCGCCCCAGGCCCTCGTAGCTGTAGTCAGTTAGAACCCGGGACTCGAACATCCGGTTCCAGCTGCCCGAGACGTCCCATTCGCGCCCTGAGGCCGGTGAGATCACCTTGGCCTCGGCCAGCTCCACCGCCACCGGTGCTTGCTTCTTGCCTCCGACCGGCATCCCTGCTAGCTCCTCTCACCATCGCGCAGCCCGAGCAGCTTTCTCATCAGCTGGCCGAGCGGCGGCAAAATCTTGTTGAACTCCTTGGTCATGCGCATGGCGAGCACCGTGCCCATGTAGACGCCGTACACACCGGCCAAAAAGACGTCAGTCTCGAAGGCGAGCGGGCCATCCCCCAGCATCCCCGCGGCCTTGGCGGCGTGCGCCACGTACCCGGAGGCGAAGGCCAGGCGCCCGTAGGACTCCGAATCGTCATCGCCGAAGAGGTCGTACTCCTCGTCCAGCAGGAGCTTGAGGGCACCGGTCTCGGTCCGGGGATTCCAGACCCAGGCAGTGGCCAAACACACCGACTCCGGCTCCAGGAAGTGCATGAGCTCCCAGGCCAGGTCGGCTATCCCCTCTCCCGGGCCGGCCAACGCATCCGCGAAGGCTGCCGCTCGGGCGTTGGGAGCGGCCGCCGTCTCGCCCACCCTGGCGAGCGCGGCGGCCAGTTCCCCTGGGGGGGTCGTGGCCGATATCTCGCGCAGGCGGCGCCGGGTGGCAAATGTCTCACCGAGCAGCTCGCCCTCGGCACCGGCCTCACCGGCCGCCAGGCGGGCAAACGTAACCTGCACCCTTGCCGCCTTGGCGGCCAGCTCGGCAACCATGGCCTGCCATTCGCCGGGCTGCAACCCCGAAACAACGGCTGAATGAAACTCGGCAGCGGCCTCGAGATCGGCGGGCTGGCTGCGCACTGCGAAACCGGCCAGCGCCATCAGCGCAGGGCCTTCGCGCCGGCCAGCGCGATCGCCGCCGCGCGTGCACCTGCGTATCCGCCACCGGAGGAGCAGTCCTCCAGGTCCGCCGGGCCGAGCGAGGCGCCGGCTGCGAAGATTCCCTCGCGCGAGGTCGAAACCGTGTCCAGCGGCCCCTTGGGCGCCTCGATGAAGCCGAAGCGGTTCTGCTCGATTCCGAGCACCTCGGCCATCTTGCGCGTGCCCGGGCTCGGCTCCATGCCGACCGAGAGGACCACCAGGTCCATGGGGATCTCCATGGGCCTGCCCATGGTGGTGTCCTCACCTCGGACCAGCAGCCGCCCATCCTTGGGAAGGACCTCGGTGATGATGCCCTTCACGTACTGCACGTGGTGCTTCTCCTGGGCGGGCCAGTAGATCTGGGTCTCCCAGTAGCCGTACATGCGCATGTCGATGTAGAAGATGAAGACCTCTACGCCCGGCACCGCCAGTCGCACCTCGGTGGCCTCCTTGGAGGCGACGCCACAGCAGACCTTGGAGCAGTACTCGTTCCCGATCTGGCGGTCACGGGATCCCACGCATTGGATGAAGCAGACGCGCTTGGGCTCCTCGCCGTTGGACGGCCGGACTACGCGCCCCTCCTTCAGCATCGCCTCCAGGTCCTGGAGGGCGATGACGTCATCGAACTCGTAGTAGCCGTAGAGCTGGGTCTCGCGGCCCGGGTCGAAGTGCTGGAAGCCGGTGGCCACCACCACCGAGGCGACACTGATGCTCTCTGCGCCTCCGGGGCCCTCCAGCTCGAGCGTGAAGTCCCCCGGCTCACCGGAGCAGCCGGTGACCGTGGTCTCCAGGCGGACCGAGACGCCGGGATAGGCGAGGGTGTTTGCGATCACCTCGCCCATCGCCTCCTCGGCACTGCGCAGGTACGGCGTGATCGAGGCGTAGTTCTCCTCGATCGGCCTTCCGCCCAGGAAGCCAAGCTTCTCGATGATCACGACGTCCACGCCGACCGAGGCCGCCGAGGAGGCCGCCGCCAGCCCGGCGGGGCCGCCGCCGATCACCGCCACAGTGGAGCTAGCCAATTTCGCTCACTCTTCCTTTCTTCGGATTACTCTCCATGCCGCCCGCGCTAGACGCCCGTATCGGCCCAGGTCAGGAACTGCTGCTCACCGGACTCCAGGCGCTTCAGATCCTCCTGGAACTCAGCCCAGGCCTTCTCGTGGTCGATGCCCATCTTCTCGAGCAGCGGACGGAAGTCGGTGGAATGCCAGTGCAGCTGGCACACCTTGTAAGGATGGGCGCCCATGGCGAGTGCGGCGAACTGGGCCTCGGACATCACCGGCACACCCACCTTGCGGTCGTGCGCGCGGGTGGCGAACTGGCTCTTGTCGAGAGCGGTGACGCAACCCGTGTCATGGGTCAGGACCACGTCGGGATTGGCCTCCTCGCGCATCACCTCGATCTTGCGCAGGGTCGCAAACGAGCGGGTGAAGTCACGCTGCACCAGGATGTGCCGGAAGCCGAACCCGCAGCAGTCGAAGAAGGTGGAATAGGTCTTGAGCTCGGCCCCAAGCGTCTGCACCAGGCCGGAGACGGCCGCGGTGCGCTGGCCGTGCCAGACGTCGGGGTCGTAGATGGCGTCCCCCTCCACCAGCTTGTAGTAATGGCAGGCCGGATGAACGGTGACCGCAATCTTGGAGAGGTCCAGCAGCGAGTTGGCCGCGATCTCGTCCCGCATTGCGTAGAGCCACTCGGAGTAGTGGACGATCTCCTCGGGAATCACCATCTCCTTGCCCAGCTTGCCGAGCACCTTGCGCACCTGGGCCCGCAACTCGGGCTGATGCAGCAGCTCGGCGCGAACCTCCTTGTAGTGCCCGTAGGAGGTGCCGCAGTGGATGAGCGGGAAGTATCCCGTCTCGTACGCGGCCGCGAAGTTGCGCAGCGCGACGGCAGCCTGCGCCGCCTGGTTGGAGGTGGCGCTGGCGTAGTAGTTCCACGCCGTGCAGGAGGTCTGGTCGCGAGGGTCGTTGTAGTCGTAGCCGAGCTTGCGCATGATCCAGAAGATCGACGTCGAGTAGCCGGGTATATGGCCGCACTGCCCGCAGGACTTATGGTGCCACAGATGCCCGCGCTGGATCTTCTTCTGAATGCCGTACTTGGTCGGCACGCTGACGAAATCGTCCGAGACGCGCTGGACGATCAGCTCGCCGGCGGCCTCGAGAGCGAAGAGCTCATCGTGGAAGTCGGCGCTACGCCGGTCGGGCTCACGCTCGAAGCTGCTCTTCTTGGACAGGATCACGGATACCGCGTCGCTCATAGCTCGATGCCCTCCTCTTCCAGCCGCTCCTCCATGATCTCCTCAAGGATCATGTGGATACCGGCGTCGACCTCGCGGATCATTTCCAGTGCCCCGGTCTCCAGCCAGATGACGTAGAGCTCGAGGATGGTGGAATCTGCCACCTCCCAACCAGTGGTGGTGGTGTGATGGGTCTCCGGCGGCAGTGCCCGGCGCCAGAGTGAGAGGTTCTCCGAAACGTCCTTGACCTCCGGCCCCCAGTCGGGGAAGGCATCGGGCTGGAGCATGTCGGGAGACACCTGCGTCCCGGTGGACATGATCTTGTAGATGATGCGGGAGTAGCCCTCGAGCGCGCTCTTGGCGGAGCGCAGGCCCTCCTTTACCGCCACCTCACGCATCACGGTGATGATCCCTCCCGGATTGTTGCCGCGCGGGCATCTCAAGCAGGAGAAGCACTGGGAGCATTCCCAGATGTCCTCCTCCATCTGCTGGAACATGAGTGCGACGTCCTGGCGCGCCGCCGCCTGTGCGATGCGCCGGGGGGAGAAGTCGTAGAAGCGCGCCGAGGGGCACGCAGCCACGCAGATGCCGCATTCGTAGCAGCCGTAGAGATAGTGCCCGAAGCGTGGGTCGGCGACGACTTTGTCGATAAGCCGCTTCTTCTCGTCGAAGGGGACCTCCGCGAAGCCCGCCGGGTCGGCGAGCTTGAGATAGGGGTGGGCGGTCGCGTTCGCCATGGCTAGAAGGAGATCACCGCATCGGCGGACATGGCCAGGTCGTTGAAGGCGGCGCCGCCGATCATCTCCACACCGTCGATCAGGTCCCCGATGGCCAGGTCGTTCAAGTCCAGGCTGGGCTGGCAGATAAAGAGCCGAACACCCAGGTCGGTGGCCTGCTTGATGAAGTAGGAAAGTCGCTGGCCCCGGTCACCCTTGGGGCCGATCTTGTCCACCACGTCCTTCTGCAGAAGCGTCGGGCCATACATGGTGAAATAGATCCCCACCTCGACCTCCATCGCGGCCGCCGAAGCCGCCAGGAAGAAGGGCGTTGCGGACCTCCCGGGGTCGTCCACCCCGTGAGTTTGCACGTAAAGGACACGGCCTTCGCCGTCATTGCTCCACACGATAGATCCCCCCAGATACTGTGTGTCGGTACTATTGAGTTGGCGTGAAACGCCCCGTCAGGGGCGGATGCGAACGGCTATTTAGCGCGCCGGAGAAGAACGTGGAATACCTCTCCAATACGCTCGATCTTTACGAGGTCGTTGCCGGTCCGATTGGTCCACGCTCGCATGTCGGGCTCGACGCCCGGATCGGTGGCAAGAAGTTCGAGGACTTCCCCAACCTCCAGCTTCTTGAATTCCTGCGCGGTCTTTACAACCGGCAGTGGGCACTGGAGGCCCTGGCAATCGAGTACGCGCGAAGCGACGGCGTTGTCCATAGTTTCAATCCCCCCAGATTGAACTGACGGGCACCCCCCGATGCACCGTCCATCCGGATATAAAAGCGATTCATCTACTTGCGAATACTTGCATATACCGGATTGCAGAGTATGGTAACAGGACCAGGGGGGCTAGTCAACCGCAGGCGCGCAAATCGCATCGCATGCTGGGAAACTACTCACCGGTGAGGCGGGGCGAAAGATGACGGAGGTCGGGTGAGCTGGGCGGTCGTTCTTGGAGGATCCAGCCGCGTTGGCGCAGCCTGCGCGGCCACGTTGGCGGCGGACGGTCATGCGGTGGCCATCCACTACCTGCGCCACAGGGCCGAGGCCGAAGCCGCCGCTTCCACCGTGGAAGCCGCCGGCCAGGAGGCGCGCCTGGTGCGGCACCGGCTGGATCGGGAAGGCGATGCCACCAAACTGTCGGAGAGCCTGAAGTCGGAGCTGGGCCAGGTCGAGATTCTGGTGGTCGCTTCCGCGGCGGGCGTCATGCGGCCGGCACCGCAGTTGACCGAACACCACCTCAACTGGAGCATGCGGGCTTCAGCCATTCCACTGGCGGCGGCAACGCGCATCCTTGTCCCGCGTTCGGCGATCGCCATCTCCTCCACAGGCGCCTCACGGGCGGTCCCCGCCTACACCGCCATCGGCATGGCCAAGGCCGCCATGGAGGCGGCTGTAAGATACCTGGCGGTCGAGCTCGCGCCCGCGACGCGCATCAACGCGATCGAAGTCGGGCTGATGCGCGCAGGTGGGGCGGCCCGCCTTCCGGGCTATGCCGCGCTAGCTGAGGACGCCGAGGCTCGAACTCCAGCTGGACGCCTGGTAAGCCCCGACGACGTTGCGGAACTGTGCTCGTACCTGGCCGGCGAGCGCTCGTCCATGCTCACCGGGGCCGTCATTCCCCTGGACGGCGGCTACCGGCTGCTCTGGTAGAACGAGGTCCGGGCTAGTGCCGAGTGGAGCCGGACTGCTCCTCCGAGAAATAGACGGCCACCGGGACACGCTCCCTGCGCTTCCCCTGGAGAACCCACATGGTGGCCAGCGCCGCGGCAACCGCGACGAAAAAAATCGCGAATGGCATGTTCAACATAATCCAGCGCACTGACGGCCTCCTCCGGCAAATTGCTGTCAAAGCCAACTTATCGGCCCGACATTTGAGAACAATGAGGCCGACCTGAGGATTCCTAAATGGTAAGTGCCGGCCCGTGAAGGCCGGCTTTCCGGTTTCACACCTGGGAGCGCTACGCGGCTGCGCTGGCAGCCTCCTTTTCGGTGGCCC
>JAKAOC010000051.1:0-1519 GCA_021823385.1 Actinomycetes bacterium | reverse complement strand
CCCCTTGGCCGAATTGGTATGGTACCCCGGGTCCATGCGCGACACGGAAACCGAATCTCACATCATGGTCACCTCGCCGATAGGGCCCCCGCGTCCCGCCGGCCATGCCGTGGCGGTGACACATCGATGTTCTAAGGTTTGGCCGGGTTCCGAATTCGGAGCCAAGGGTGGTGCACTGAGGCGCGCGGGACGCACGGAGTGGCGTTACAAGCCACATGCCGGTGCGTTTGAGCGCGTAGCCACGCCCGAACGCAGATAGAAGGAGGCGCCATGTTGCGCATTCACGGAGTTCTTGCTGGCGGCGGAGCGCTGGCTCTCGTTATAACAGGTAGCTTCGCAGGCCCAGCCCTAGCAGCACCAACAGCGGCGACGAACTGGCATCTGGGCGTATACACCCCGTCCGGCCGGACGCTCTCTCAGGCAGAAACCTCAACCCCCGCCACCGGCCTTGCCGAGTTCCAGTTCACCACCGCACCCAATACCGCGCTCCTCCTGAACACCCAGGGCTCCCAGAAGAGCCTCCTCGGAAATGACGCCGGAAAGACAGTGACCGCATCATTCACGATCTCCGCAAAAGGCTCGGCTTTCACGTATTACGGCGAAGGAACCAGCGGTAATTCCTGCGGCAGCGCTGCGAATGTGCGTCTTTTCTTCGAAACCTCGACAGCAGGCGGATTCGCACCTACGCAATACTGGTGGTCAAACCCGGTAGGCGCGAAAGCTCTCGGAAACGGCACCTACACGGTGACCGCGCCACTCTATCCCGGCGATTGGACAGACTATTACGGCCAGATGAGCAGCAGTGGTTTCGCCGCCGCGGCAGCGAACGTCACCGGCATCGGACTCTCATTCGGCGGAGGGTGCTTCTTCGAGAACGGTGTCGGGGCTCCCAACGCCTCCTTCACCCTGAACAGCTTCAAGGTCAGCTAGGAAGGGAAGGTCTCGTCAGAGACCCACGGCGTCCGGCCCGCACTGGACTCGAAACCTAGAGCCATATGGCGCACGGGTCAGGCCCTGCAGTGCCCGACCCGTGCGCCATGCAACTTGCCTGGACTACGCCGCGACCTTGGCTGTCTCCTGTTCGGTGACCTTGGCTTCGACCACTGCGACGGCGGCCCTGCGCCGCTCGGCGCGCCTCCCCTATTCGAGGCACATTCCGGTGGAGCGGACGCCAAGAATCAACGCCACAGCGAAGATGCCCAAGATCGGATTCATTGCCAGCCCGCTCATACTCGACCCGCGTGCTTGCTTGTTGGAATCCAAGCTACGAAGCGTGAATCATGAAAGGGTAAGGGCTTACAGGCGCTGAGGTCGTAGGGCCCTTTACCGGCGGGAAACCACCCTGGCGGGATGGGACAATTGCGGCGAGCGCCGGACCACCACGCAATAATGGGGCCGGACGGCGATCATCCAGCGTCCTTGCGGGCGCTGGATGATCCTTTCCAATACAGCTTTGCCGCCCGCGCAGGGCGGCTCATGATTCGGCTAGGCCGCCATGGTAACGCCCACGGAGGCGCCA
>JAKAOC010000050.1 GCA_021823385.1 Actinomycetes bacterium | reverse complement strand
CCTCGATAGAGGCCTGGGAATACCAGGAGTCGAACTCGATGCCCAGCTCCTCCAAGGAGAGGCGTATCACCTTGATGATTTCGTCGGCGGCGAACTTGCCGATCGCGGTGACCTCGGCCTCGCCACGGTAACGCTCGGCGAGGGCCTTCACGTAATCCCCCCGATAACCGCCCTCGGGGACCTCTCGGCCCTCCATGACCGCCAGCATCGACTCGCCGAGCTGGCGAATCTGGCCACCGGTGTCGTTCACGTAATACTCGGTGGACACGTCATAGCCCACGAAGCGCAGCAGCCTTCCCAGGGCGTCACCATAGGAGGCCCACCATCCATTGCCCACGTGCAGCGGGCCGGTGGGGTTAGCGGAGACGTATTCGAGCAGCAGCGACTGCCCCCTACCAAGGTTGGAACGCGCATAGGAGGAGACGCCCATGGTCACGGCAAGCCGGATTTCCTCATAAAGCCATTCCGGGCTGCAGCGGAAGTTGAGAAAGCCCGGCCCGGCGACCTCGACGCTGTCAACATATCGCGAGGTGAGTCCGGAGATCGCGCCGGCAAGATCCGTGGCAATCTGCCTGGGGGGTAGCCCCAGGCTCCTGGAGGCGACCATCGCAAAGTTGCTTGTGAAGTCTCCGAATTCCGGTCGGACCGCCTCGGTGAGTTCGTATCCTGCACCGACATCGTCCCAGCCGAGTTGCTGGACCGCTTCGGCGATCAGATGCGAAATGTGTTCCTTGACGTTGATCAAACCGGGAAACTCCTGCGTACGGGTTTAGGAGATTTATCCTAACGGATGACTTTGCGAGCAGGGAATCCACTGGCGTTCGACTACAACGTTCGAGCCCGGTGTTGGTAGCCTTTGCAAATGGTCCACAGTTGGCAGGCAACAAAATACGATGAGATCTTTCTTCCCCACCTCGCATGGGGGGATGAGATCATCGCACAGCTGCCGCTGACAGGGGCAGAAACCGTGCTGGATGCCGGTGCCGGCACCGGCAGGGACGCGCTCAAACTAGCCTCCCGCCTGCCTACCGGGCGTGTGCTTGCACTCGAGTCCTCCGAAACCATGCTCGCCCGGCTTCGCGAGAAGGTCGCCGCGTCCGGGCTGCCGGTTGACGTCGTGGATGCAAACCTCTTGGAGCCGCTGCCGGTCAGCACTCCGGTCGATGCGGCCATGAGCGTCGCGACCTTTCATTGGATTCACGACCATCAGGCTCTCTTCGCCAACCTTGCGGAGGTCATGAAACAGGGCGCGCCTCTATTGGCTGACTGCGGGGGCAACGGAAACATAGACCGCGTGAAGAGTGCTTTCCATGCCGTCACCGGGCGCGACCCGGACAGCGGACGCCCCTGGAACTTCGCCGAACCACAGGAAACCGCCGACCACCTTGCTTTGGCCGGCCTTGAACCCCTCGAGGTCAGGCTGGTGCGTGACACCATCTTTTTTTACAGCAGGGCTGAGCACGAGGAGTTCCTTGCCACTATCGTCCTTGGCCCACAACTCGAAGGGTACCCCGCCGAAGAGCGTCCGGAAATCGTCCGGCGCATATCTCGGGCGATGGGAGACTGGGTGGTCGACTATGTCCGCCTGAAGATAAGGGCCAAAAAGGCGTAGGCCGGCCCCGAGTCTCAGGGAGCATTGGCCGCTTAGACTGGCATCGCGTCGCCCCCGTAGCTCAGGGGATAGAGCGCCGGCCTCCGGAGCCGGGCGCGCAGGTTCGAATCCTGCCGGGGGCACAAGACAATTTGCGCGCGAGCGGCCAGCCAACAGCGCGTTGCAAAGCTAACCCGAGGCGGACCCTCCCTGGGGCCCGCCTCTTGAATTTCCGGAACCGGATCCGACGCCCTCCACGGACTTGCGGCTCGGACCATGTCCGAGGTGGTGGACCGCCCGGGCCGGTCTACGTCTCAGCGACACCATCCACATTGCTCAAGTTCAGACCAAGCCCAGGCGCAGAACCCTCGTAATTGGCGTCGCCGAAGCTGAACACCCCGCCGTCGGCTGCGACCAGCCAGTAGCCCTTGCCATCCGGAGTGGACGCGATGCCGACAACCGGCTTGTTGAGGGCCTTGTTTGCCATCGAGCCGTAGAAGTTGGCGTCACCGAAGCTGAACACCCCGCCGTCGGCTGCGACCAGCCAGTAGCCGGCCCGCGGCACTGACAAGGCAGCCGCGAAGACCGTGCCCGTCAACTGCGCGATAGTCGGGGATGACGTCGACCCCAGCGTCGAAGTTATGCACTTTGACTGGGCATCGTAGCTCTGCGGTGACACCAGCACCCAGGCCGAACCGTTCCACCAGTAGAGCTGATCGCCGCCGTTAAGGCTGCAGTCCGAGACGGTTACGGAAGTCAGCGCGCTGCCGGCCGAGACGTTGACGTCCACGAAGGAACCGGCGCTGTCGAAAGTCGGAGCCCCCACCGGATCGGTCGAGCCGTCCGAAGTGACGGTCACCGTCCCGGTGCCGGTCGATTGCGCCGACACGCCGGTCGTTGTCGCGGTGGGGTCGGTGCCGGTGGAAGTCGAGGAAGGGGGCGCCGACGAGCTACTGGTAACGGTAACCACCACCGTTCCCGACGAGCTCGGCAAATAATTTGCGTCGCCGCTGTAGGTGGCAGTAACTGAATGAGGGCTGCCCGTGACAGTGTTGTAGGTGACTACGCATGATGCCCCGCCCGTCGAGGCATCGACCGCCACTGCTGAGCAAGCCGGGGTGGTCGAGCTGCTGTCGAAGAAAGTGACCGTGCCTCCGCTGGGCGCCGGAGTGACGGTGGCGACGTAGGTGACCGAATGTCCCACTTGCACCGTCGAAGGCGTCGCGGTCAACTCAGCGATCGACGTTGCCTCAGCGCTCACAGTCTCGGTAATTGCCGAGGCGGTCGAGCCGGAATAGGCCGAGTCTCCCGAGTAGGAGGCGTCAAGAGTGACCGGGCTGCCGGCGGTGGTGGCAAAGCTGGTCTTGCAAGTGGCCACACCGGTCGTGGTGTTGACGGGCTGGGCCGCGCAAGTGGCGATACTGGCGCCTCCGGCCGTGAAGCCGACCGTACCTCCGTCGGGCACAGGCGTGACCGTTGCGGTGAGGGTGACCGACTGGTTCACCGTGGCCGGATTGGGCGAGGCGGCCAGGGCGACCGAGGTAGTGGTCGGAGGGACGACGGTGGCAAGAATTCTGCCGGTTTCGGTGGGGGCGGAGCCACTGAACCCGACAGCCCAACAATGGGTTGCATCTAAGCAGTCCAGACGGGAGCCGGCCGCCTCAAAGAGCATCGAACCGCCGAAGCTCGCGCTAGTCACCCAAGTCGCGCCCGCGTTCGTGCTCTCGGCAATGAAGGACGAGTCTGGCGGAGCAGGATTGCCAACAAAGCCCCACGCGAAGCACGTAGAGGAATCGACACAGTCGATTCCGCCCAAATTACCGAGCGTGAGACCGTCCTGAAGCGTCGACGCGGTCCAGTCGGTAAGCGTTGGAGTTTTGGTGGTGGTCATCCCCGAGAGTTCGTAAACGGCTCCACTGCTCGTGAACAATGAGACGATGCAACTGGTTGCCGTAGAGCAGGTGATGGCGTTCACGGATGACCCGGTCCAGGGAAGCTGATACTCCGTCCAGGTCGACCCCATGTCGGTGGTCACGGCCAGGTAAATAGTCTGGCTGCTCGAGCCTTCGCCCCAGGCCCAGCAGAGGGAGGAGGACTGACAGGCCAGTGCGAAAGGCGCGGTGATCGGCGTAGCCAGCGAGGACAGCGCCGTCGCATTGCTCCAAGTGGAGCCGCTGTCGGTCGAAGACATCGCAGCGCCGCTGCTGGAGACGGCAAGGCAGTCGGAGGAGCCGGAACACTGGATCGCCCGAATTGTGGAACTGTCCGCAAAGGTGAGCACCACAGGCGACGATGTCCAGGTCGATCCGAGGTTGGTCGACGAGTAGACGTCGTTGCCCGCACTGCTCAGGCAGGCCGCCAAGGTACAGGTGACTGCTGCTCCGGATGTGGGAAGCGCAGCGCCCGCGCTCCAGGTCGCGCCACCATCAGTGGTGTAGATCGACGTTATGGTCGGAGTTGCTCCGCCCGTGTAGTCAACGGCCGTACAGTTGGACGCCGACACGCAATCGACCGATTCGGTAATCGAGGAGGACGGCGCCGTCTGAGGCGCCCAGGGAAGCGAGTCGGCAGCGATAGCCGCCACGCTGCTGCCGGTAGGAGCGGGGGCGCTCCCAGCGCTATTGGCTGCCACGAGCTGGAAGTAATACGTAGTGCCAGGCGTCAGGCCGGTCACGTTTGCAATGACCGTGCTGACTCCGTTCAACGCCATCAGCACTTGGCTCGGGGTCTGCAACCCATATGAGGTATTTATCCCATACTTGAAGTAGTAGGTGGTGTCTGCGCCACCGGGATCCACCTGGCCGACGAAGGTTACGGTACCCCCGGGGTAGGCGATTCCCCCCAGGTCAGTCGCCGTGGGGGCCACGGCGGCCGCGGTCGCAAAGGTCTGATCGAGTCCGTAATAGTTGGTGGAACCGGCAGTCACCACGAGGCGGTAGTGATAAGTGGTACCGGCCGAAAGCGAGAACACACTGCTCGAGACGGAGGAAGACGGATTGCCAGAGTTGTATGGAACCGTCGCCGAAGGAGTGTCAGAGCCGTAGCTGGTACTGGTGCCGTACTGGAAGAAGTACGTGTCACCCGACGTCGCAAAGTCCACCTGCCCATTGAGCTGGGCCGAAGTGTAGGTGACCGCCGACGCGGAGTCCGTCGTTGCAGTCGGCGCCGGGTTGAGGACGATGGTCGCGGTAACCGTAGTGGAGGTGTAGGAGATCTGCGCATAGAGGCCACTCGTGGGCGAACACCCGCTGCCATTGGTTTGCATTGGCAGGTAGGTGCCTGCCGGCGCATTGGAGAAGACACCCGACACCGAGGTGGCCTTCACAAGCGTGTAGACGTTTCCGTTTGTGGGACAGTTGGGCCCGACAAACGCCAAACTGAGGCTCCCTGCCAGGGAAGCCGCGCCGGTCAAATTGATCTGTGGGTAGTCCGTGTTGGCGGTCGCGCCAGTGCCATACGCGCTGACTGCCAACGTCGAGCCGGCCAAAGTGGCTAACGAACCAGCCACGTTTATGCCCGGCTCACCTGTGGACGCATTCGGGGTTGCTCCAAGGCCGAGCACCCCACCGCTCTGCAAGGTGATCGGCCCCGTCGATGCAGGACCCGATCCGGACGACCCTGATGAGGAATTCGGCCCCGACAGTACCGCATTGCTTACAGTTACAGCGGCGCCAGACGTGGAGTTGAGGGCCGCCCCCTGCGTCAGCTCCACGGTACCGTTACCCGTGGATGAACTGCCCGAGATGTTCACCGGGCCAAGCTGCGCAGCTCCGGCCAGCGTCAGCATCCCCTGGTCGGTAAGCGTCACATTCAGGGTGGGCGGGCTCGTCGTGGTGAAGCCAACCCCTGGCAGGTAGAGCGAGCCGCCGAAGCCTGCGGAACTGCCAATGTTCCACGTCTCCGGCGACGCAGCCACCTGGGGGGCAGCGGAGAAGAAGGCGCTGGCTCCGCCCGCCACAGCGATCCCTCCGGATCCGACTCCTACGGGATAAGTGCCGCCGATCTGGTAGTGGCCGCCATCGAAGCTTATCCCGGTGGCAGAGGCGTTCGACACGTCGTTACTGGAGGCGTAGCAAGTTGTGGTGGGAGGAGAAGCGGTACAGGTTGAGCTGGTCAGAGACGGGAAATCCAGAGAATAGGGCATGCTCGTGTTTCCGGGGGTGCTCCCGTTTGTCCAATTAGCGGTGTCCGACCAGTTGGAGCTGGTCGAACCCCCCGTCCAGGTCAGCACCGTTTGTGCTGAAGCGGGGGGCGCGGCGATTGCGACCATTGCGGCAATCGTCATCAGTACGGTGACCGCCGTCGCGAGAACCTTCGCCATGGCTCCGGCCTTGGCGGCGCGCGCACGCGCAGTGCGAACAGGAGATAGCGCCATCAGGGCCCCCCACTCCACGCAATGCCGCCGGTCGAGAAGCGAGACCAAAGAGGCACCCATGCCAAGCCTGGGCAGGGCCCCATCGTTCTGCTATCCGGCTGCAACCCAACTGCCCCAGCCCGGCTGAAGCAGCCCACATTATTTCACGCTGAAACATGGCAGGACTGCACTTATTTGAATTTTTAAGACGTAGTTTCGAATTACAGTCTCGAAAGATAAGTATCCATGCCACACATTGGGGGACTTTTGCCGTTCCCCCTTGCCCGCCGAACCGCCACCTCATTAATTTCCGCCGGCTTGTCGCAGGCAAGCCGGCGTTGCCTGGTGGACGGCTTCTCTGGCGGCAAACGCGCTAACCTCCCGCATGAGGCACGTTCTTCCCGGCTCGAGAGTGGGCTCTCCTGGGGGACGGCGGCACTGGACGGAGCACATTTGAAGAGGTCGATCGCCTCCTTCCATCAGGACGAATACGGAGACTGGGTGGCCGACTTCGACTGCCTGCACTCCCAACACATGCGCCACCGGCCCTTGCTGGAGAACAGGCCGTGGGTGCTGGACGAGACACAGCGGGCGGCAAGAGTCGGGACACATGTCGAGTGCGCCGCCTGCGATGCGGGTGAGATGCCGGATGGGCTTGTGCGTCTCGATATCCTCGGCCCCTTCCCTGAAGAGGTGGAGAGTCCGAAGCTCTTCGCAGCATGGCGGGCTCCCGCCGACCGGTGGGACGTTCTCGTTGTACTGGCCGGATCTCTCCGTTTCGAAGTGGAAGGCTCGAGAAGTGGCTCCTTGCAACCAAGGGAACGAGCTCCGCTTCCCCCGCTCACCTCTACTCTGATCGAGGCGGATTCGGAGACGGCTGTCCAAGTGGAGCGCTGGGGCAGGCCGTAGAGAATCCTCGTCGCCTCTCATTAGGTTCGCAACCACCGCCGATAAGCTAGGTCGACGAGATTTTCGGGGGCGCTGGCGTGGGAATCCGGGGATCGGGATCCGTTGATACCCTCACCGGTTGCGGTCCGCCCGCGGTCAGGGCCTTGGCACCCGTTGACGCTTATTGCAACACTTGCCGCGGTGTATCACGGCGGCGCGAAGCCGCAAATGCCGATCTGCTCGAAACATCAAGCGGATCTGCTTGCGAAACTGGCCGCGAGATGGCCGTCCCGCATTGCGTGCCCATTCGTGGAGGCCGGGCAATATGTCTGACGCCAAATTGAGGGGAAGGACCGAGGCGACAAGGGCTAAACGCGGGGTGCCGGCAGCTCCGCTGCCACAACGCGGCGGCGTTCCCCCTATCGAAATTCCGGGGCTGCTGAACTAAGTCTTAACCACGGGTGCCAGAGCTCGTCCTCGAGGATCGTACCGGAAGAAAGCAGAGGTGGCGGGAGCATGACCAGTGAAGATGGCATCGACCCTGCACGGGAAGAAGCTCTAACCGCGGAGGTGGTTCGCGCCTTCGCATCAGCCGATCCCCGCCTCAAGGAGATCCTTTCGTCGCTGGTGCGCCATCTGCACGCCTTCATCCGCGAAGTGCGGCTCACGCCCGAGGAGTGGCGTGCGGGCATCGAGTTCTTGACCGAGGCGGGAAGGATAACCGACGACCGCCGCCAAGAGTTCATCCTCCTCTCCGATGTTCTGGGTGCTTCGATGCAGACCGTTACCGTGAACGCTCCCTCCGATCCCGCCACCACTGAGTCGACCGTGCTCGGGCCCTTCTTCGCGGAGGGCTCCCCTCTCGCGAGTAACGGCGAAGATATCGGGCGGGGAGCGCCGGGTTCGCCGTGCTGGGTGGAGGTGGACGTGCGCTCGGAGTCCGGCGAGCCAATCCCCGGGGCGCGGGTGGAGGTCTGGGGGGCAGGCGACGACGGCTTGTACGACGTTCAGCGCGGCGGCGAAGAGATGGCGAATCGCGCGCACTTCTTCACCGGCTCCCACGGAGGCGTGCGCTTCTGGGGCATCCTCCCATCCGCCTACCCGATTCCCGTGGATGGGCCGGTGGGCAAGCTCCTTGCAGCAGCCGGGCGTAGCGAAATGAGGCCCGCGCACCTGCACTTCCTCATCACCGCCGAGGGGCACTCCCCCTTGGTCACGCACATCTTCGTATCCGGCGACCGCTACCTCGCCACCGACGCCGTCTTCGGGGTGCGCGCGTCTCTGGTGGCTGAATTCGAGGAGCATGGGGCGGACGAGGAGGGGCCTGACGGCAGGACCATTGCCGAGCCCTGGTACTCGATGCAGCACGTATTCGTCCTGGCCAAAAACCCGGAGCCAAAGCCCGCTAGATCGGCTGGTGCTGACGCAAATCTTGGGGATTGCTGAGAAGCGCCACGCCTTCCCCGATTCTCATTTGCGCCTTCTAAGGTGTAGCTTTGACCTGATCGACACCGCGAGGATGCCCCAGCGTGCCACTGAAGCTCTCCGAAATCGCCGAACGGCTACCGGACGCTAGGTTGATAGGTCCTGACACTGAGATCGTCGGAATCACGCACGACTCACGTCTGGTCAGGCCTGACTTTCTCTTCGCCGCAGTCCGCGGCACGCTCCAGAACGGCATACAGTTCGCTACGGATGCAGTGGAGCATGGCGCGGCAGCGGTAATGATCGCCGCCAAGTACGCCGACAGCCCGCTGGTGCCGCGAAATGTCCCTCGGCTGGTCGTCCCGTCGGTGCGCCAGTCGCTCGGCCTGGCATCGAGCATGGTGTTCGGCTACCCCTCGCGCCGGCTGAATCTGGTCGGCATCACCGGCACCAACGGAAAGACCACCACGTCCTTCCTCCTCGATGCAGCGCTTACCGAGGTCGGAGTGCGGACCGGGATCATCGGGACCATCGAATTCCGCTCCGCCAATAAACGCGCCCCCTCCACCTTCACCACCCCGGAAGCACCTGACCTGCAGTCCATGCTTGCAGAAATGGCCGACGCAGGCGTCGAGACTGTCAGCATGGAGGTCTCATCGCATGGTCTGGACCAGCGGCGCGTCGATTCCGCGCACTTCAGGGTGGGGATCTTTACGAATCTTTCCCCGGAGCATCTCGACTACCACGGCACCATCGAGCAGTACTTCTACGCCAAGGCCCAGCTGTTCGAATCCTCCCGCTGCGACTTCGCCATCGTCTCGGTGGATGACGAGTGGGGCTGCAGGCTGGCCAGCCAGATGTCGGTGAACCACGTTACCTACGGAACCAACCCCAACGCCGATTACGTCATCGAGAACGTGCGCGTAACGCACGATGGCACCTGGTTCAACCTGCGCCACGATGGTGTCGCCATTCCCATGTCGACGCGGATTGTGGGACCCGCAAATGCGATGAATGCCGCTGCCGCCTACGTCGCAGCATTGGAGCTGGGGGCCGAACCGGAGGCCGCTCGCCGGGGCATTGCACGGTGTGAATCAGTTGCGGGGCGCTTTCAGCTAGTGGAGGCCGGGCAGCCATCCATGGTCGTGGTGGATTACGCCCACACCCCCGACGCGATCTCCAGCCTGATCGCGACAGTGCGATCCTTGCTGGGCAAGGGAGGCCGGGTCACCGTGGTGGGCGGAGCCAGGGGTGGAAGGGACCGCCTTAAGCGCCCGACGTTGGGTAGGGCCCTGGCCAGTGCGGACCTCGCGGTACTTACAACGGATAACCCTGGCGACGAAGATCCCCACGACATCATCGCCCAGCTGATGTTGGGCACGCTCGACATGCCCGGCCGCCACGTCCATATCGAACCCGACCGCCAGGAGGCCATCTGCTTCGCCA
>JAKAOC010000049.1 GCA_021823385.1 Actinomycetes bacterium | reverse complement strand
GTCAAGGACAACGCGACGCAGCTCACTCACCACGCACCGATCGCGACCGCCGCTGCCGACGGACCGCGTGCACATCACCTACTGCCTGTGCGAGCGCCGCGTCCTCGTCAAGTTCGCTTGCCGAGGCCACACGCTCCAGGAGTTGCTGCAACTCCTCCCGCACCGCATCGCCGTGGCCGCTTCGGAGGTACGACCGCAACGCGTCCTCGATGACCGCGCTCTCGGACCGCTTGGAGGTGAGCGCCGCGGCCTTCGCCGCGGTGAGGACGTCAGAGTCGAGGTAGACGGTCGTCTTCTTCTTTACCATGCCCTCAGTGTACCACTATGCCGTCATGACGTCACGACGGCATCTGCGCGCCCTTTCTATTGTCTGGGGTTCGGTGCCACCCAGGATCACGCGGAGCCGCACGGCCTCAAGGCGTTGCGAGCCACCGCGTCGGACCGCTGGTCCCTTGCTCCGGTACTCGCGGAGGACGCCGTCCTCGTCCCTTGACCCCGGGCTCCTGCTCCGTGCCCGTCGCGCACCCAAGAACCCACACGGGAGAGGAGCGCCATCATGAGCTACACCGTCACCGACATTGCTGAGCTGGTGACATACCACCTCATTGCATCAGCTCCGCACGACGACGCTGCCCACGACAACCTCGTCCAACTCGTGCAGCAGCTCGAGCTGCTGGCTCCCCGGCCGTTGCGGCAAGAGGCGACCTGGGTCTTCTGCGACCGCTGCGGGTGCTCGGACGATACCGACCTCATACACCCAGACAGTCACCACTGCGCCGACGGTGGCGACCTCCACTGCGGTCCCTGCTGGGAGAGTTCGACCTAGAAGAGTTGCAATCCGTAGAGGGATCGGTGCGGCTGGTCCGCTGGTAGTCGTGATCGTGCAAGTGCCCGTACCTGGTCGGATGACGCCTCGAACGTCGTCGCGCCACGCCGGATGTAGTAGCTGGGATGCGCCGGATCGACCCCGTAGGGTGGCTGACCACCCTGATCGACAGTCGGCACAATGACTTCCAGGGCGCTCACGGAAATGCTGGCCTGCTGGCCACCCGAGGCAGTCCTGGCGGTCGCCGAACACCTCAACGACGCCTTCGCCGAGCGGGTCCGTGCCGATGAGGAGCTCTAGCGGGCGCTGGCCGCTCCCTGGGCCAAGGACTGGCAAGAGCTCGCGCTGGAGACACCCGAAGCCGCCGAGCAGACCCGTCCGCTCGAGCTCCTCATGGAGATTCTCATCGCGAACCCACCCACGGGCACCCTCGTAGAGCGCCAGACGAGATACGTCAAGCTCCTCCATCTGCCCTACGGGCGCGGTGCAAAGGAGGTCGAACGCGCCATGAGAGATGCGGGTGCGCAGCTCCCGGCGAGCCTCGCGAAGAAGACCTTCGTACTCTACGAAGTCAGGTCCTCAAGAAGAAATAACGATCACCGGGCACGTTCTTGCTCATCATTGCGAGGGAGGATTGGCCGGTTAACCATGGCAGAGGGGCTCGAATGAGAACACCAACGGGCTGCTGCGGCAATACATGCGCAAGGGAAGCGACCTTTCCCTGCTGTCGCCCGACGATCTCCGGACCATCGAAGAGTCATTGAATGGGAGGCCACGGATGACGCTCGGATACCGGACTCCGGCGGAGAAGTTTGCTGAGGTCGTTGCGCTGTTTACTTGAAACCGCCCAGTCCACGCAGTCCGGGTGGAATCATGGAGTGGGCCAAGTGGTAATGGCTGGGCATTGCCGACCGGGTCGGCTAGAATCGCGGAGGTGCCGGTGAACGAGTCGAGACTTGACGTCCGCGCCGGGAGCATCGGGGCCGCGCTGGTACTTTCCGCGGAGATCCCGGCGGAAGTTCCCGAAGGGCTTGTGGCGGGTCCTTCGGATTCTCGGGCAGCGGCCGGAGCTGCCTCCGTGGTTCTCGGGGATTGGCCTTGTCGCGACCGCACCGAGTGGCGCCCAGAGCGAAGCGCGGATTTCACGGGCGGTCGCCGAGAACGCCCAAACCCTCGGGTTCAAAGTTCACGAGTTCGAGAACGGCTGAGCGTGACAGAGTCGGCTGTCGGCGTCTCCTGCCACCTGTACTTCATGATGATCTTCGCCGCCGTTCGAGAGTCATGTCTCGGGCATAGTAGCGAGTGCTTGTGCGTGACGTTAGATCGACCGGGCGGAGCAACATGGCCGCGCCCGTTTGTGCAGCTGGCGCCACGGTCGCACCGTTTCGCGCTGTCCGAGGACCACGGGCGTTGGCTACGATGACTGAGTTCGAAGTCCGGGAGTCACTGCGATCTGTGCTGCTTTCGTCAGCTCCCGGCATAGCCGAGGCCGTTTACGAGTTCTGGGTACCCCAGTCCAACGAACGGGCCGACGTCGCCGTGATCGGCACCCGCCTTGACGGCTTCGAGATCAAGACCGAGCGGGACACACTCAAGCGACTTCCCCGCCAAGCGGATGCATACGGCCGGGTTTTCGACCGGTGCCACGCCGTACTGGCGTATCGACATGTCGATCGGGCGCTGGAAATTCTTCCTCCGTGGTGGGGCGTCCAGGTCATCGGCGACGGGCTGAGTTTCTCGACGCTGCGCCGTGCCAAGCCCAACGACGCTGTCGATCCGGAAACGCTGGTCCGCCTGCTCTGGAGGGACGACGTGTATGGCGCCCTATGCGACCTGGGGGAGTTGCCTGATCCTCGCGCCGGCCGGTTCCGGTTGTGGGAGATGCTCCTGGCGGTGCTTGACGTTGAGGGCCTTAAGCGGGTTGTGCGGGATGCCCTGCTCGTGCGCCGAGCCGGGAACGTCCGCGCCGTCGTTACCTGAGCCGGGCGAGCTGGTCCACCACGAAACGCAGGTGGTGGGACGTCGCGGCGCCGCGCCAGTGGTCCTCCCACCCGGGCTCGCACGTTCCGTCGGCGCACTCGGCAACCTGGCGATCGCCCCAGGTGTAGTCCCGACCAGCGAACTCAGGCTGGGCGGCGAGGATGCTGCAGAGCTGCCGGTACTGCTCCCGGCCTTCGGTGTGTCGGGGCTCCTTGGCCCTCGGGATCACGGTGACCGTCTCATGGGTGTAGCGGATGGCTGCCCGAATGCCTAGCGGTCCCTGACCCTCCGCCACATCGACCGGCGGTTCGGGATGCTGGACGGCGTAGTCGCCATACGTCGGCATCCGGGAGATGCCGGCATCCCGCAGGGCAAGCCACAGGAGCCACTCCTTGCGTGGCAGCCGCCCGACGGTCCCCGCCTCCACTACCCCGCCTCCCAGCGATTTCGGCATCGCCGTCCCCAGCAGGACGACGTTCCGCCAACGGCCGATCGCGACCAGATGGCCGATCATCACCGCGAGGTCATTGACGTCGATTTCCGTGTCCTCCGAAATCTCGCGCAGATCCATGAGCAGGTCGGCACCGGTCACGTCCACCTGCACCATGTCGAGCTTCTCCTGGACGAGGGTGGGCAAAGTCCTTCCGCCGGCTGTGACCGTGCCGAGCAGCGGCAGCCGGAGTGCCACCCCGCGCCCGTCAACAGCTGCCGAGTCCGCGACCTGCCGAACGGTTGCTGCCACGTCGCTCAGCTGCAGCACCGGTACGAACACGATACCCCGCCTTCGGGCGGCGGCGTAGACCGCCGAGATCACGGAGACGGTCTCACCTTGTACCTCTGCCAGGTGGTTCGGCGATAGCCGCAGCCGATCAAGAAAGATCGCGTGCGAACCGACCGCCCCTGCCACCCGTTTCACCCAATCATTCACGCAGGCGTGCTTGAACGGCTCCGAACCTGGCGTCTTGGGACCAAGTACCTCTATGAGCGGGGTCAAGCCTGCCCACGTCGCTGCAGACGCCTCGTGCAGCGCCTGCAGCTCACCGGGCTTTGTCTGGAGGGCCGCGACATAGTGTCCCGGGCCCCTCGGCACCGGCTCGAACTCTGCTGGGTTGCTCATCGTGAGCTGAAGTGTCATGGCCATCGTGAACTCCTGCAACTAGACTAGTCTTCACCCTAAGGGTGGAAGTGTCAAGGAGGCAGGTCATCGAGATGTCGTGGGCTAACGGGAGGTTGGAGAAGTCATGCTCCGACGACCGCCAGGGCACCCGGCGGTGGGGGGCCGAGCAGTGGAAGATCCTCAAGGTGCGCCTGGTGTCTTTGCGCGCGGCCCCGACTCTGGCTGACATGCGCGGCGTGCCGGGTAACTGCCACCCGCTCAGCGCCGATCGGGCTGGCGAATTCGCCCTCGATCTCCGGGGCCCGTACCGGCTCATTTTCGAACCGGATCACAACCCGGTGCCTCGTCTCGACGATGGTGGCATCGATACGACCCGGGTCACGGACATCAAGATCAAGGAGGTGGATGACTACCATGGCAACTAGCTCGCGGCCCGGATGGGAGCCGGAATGGGCAGTTGCGCCGGGCGATGTTCTTCTTGAAGCCCTGCAGGACCGGGAGATGACGCAGTCTGAGCTGGCGCAGCGACTCGGACGACCTCTCAAGACGGTCAACGAGATCATCAAGGGGAAGGCGGCCATCACGCCGGAAACCGCCATCCAGTTGGAACGAGCACTTGGAATCTCGGCCCGCTTCTGGACGAATCTGGAGACGCAGTACCGGAACATACTGGCGCGGCAGCAGGCAAAGACAGAGTTGGAGACTCAGGCAGCCTGGGTCGACCGGTTCCCGATAGCCGATCTCGTGCGCCACCGACTCATCGAGCGAGGCTCGACCAAGGCGGCGACCCTCGCCCACCTCCTCTCGTGGCTCGGGATTAGCAGTCCGGCTGCCTTCGACCGCGTCGCTGCGGCGGCGGCTTACCGCGCCTCTCCGGCGTTCGCCGCTTCGCCAGAGGCAGTTACCGCCTGGCTGCACTGGGGTGAGCTGCAAGCGGCTGACATTGAGGCGGTGCCGTTCGATGCCCGCCGCTTTCGGAAGGTGCTGACCGAGATCCGACTTCTTACGCGGCGAGAGCCGTTCGCTCAGGTGTTCGAGCGAGTGCAGACCGTATGCGCCGAGGCGGGAGTCATCGTCGTCCTGACGCCTGAACTTTGCGGCACCCGCCTTAGCGGGGCAGCGCGCTGGCTCGGCTCTCGTGCGGTCATCCAGCTCAGCCTGCGACACAAATCGGATGACCAGTTCTGGTTTACCTTCTATCACGAGGCCGGTCACGTCTTGTCCGGCGGTCGCCGTCGAGAGTTCGTCGACGGGGCCGATTTGGAGGACGTGCAACCGGACGACGACGAGCGAGCGGCCGATAGTTTTGCCCGTGACGCCCTGCTCTCGATCGATGACTACAGTCGGTTCGTCGAAGCCGCGGACTTCAGTCGGAATGCGGTTCGAGCCTTTGCGGAAGCGCAGTCAGTTGCGCCAGGCATCGTGGCTGGCCGCCTCGAAAGAGACAAGCACGTAGGACCGGGACAGCTCCGGTCACTCAAGAGGACGTTGACATTTACAAGCGACCGCTGATAGCTGGGCGGCGCGCTTGATCTTCTTCGTGGTGAACTCGCCGAACCACCCATAGCGTCAGGTGTTGCCACTCACCTTGCCCGCAGGAGCCTGCCCTGGGGGTTGCAGGCCTGGAGCGCGCTGAACCCTCCTGGGTTCATTGGATGTGGCCAAGAAGGCCACGAGGCTTGACTGCCAAACCACTTGCCCGGCGTGAGACGGGAACCGGGCTCCTTTGACGCACACCGGTCACGACGGCGTACTCAAACAAGCCGCGAACCGCTGCGATCCGCTGATTCAGCGTCGACGCGCTCGCACCCAACCGAACCCCCAGCGACACCACAGAAGCGGTGATAGGCGGCCGCAGCCCAACCCAGGCAAGGAAATCGAAGATATCGGTGGGGGTTACGGAGCCGAGTTCTAGTTGGTGTTCATCGGTGAAACGCAGGAAGCTGAGCAGGTGAAAGGCGTAGGTGCGCACCGTCGAGGTGGAGAAGTTTCGCGCTGCCAGATGAGCGAGGTAGCGGTTCGCCAACTCGACATCAGGGCCGGAACCCTCAATCCGATAGCCGCCAGCGATTCGGGCAACTTTCATTGGCGCCTCCAAGGTTGGCTCGGCCCCCATAGGTCTATCGCACAACGGGGAATTTGCCACGCAGGGGCTATGCGCCCGAGAGCCGGTAAACCGATACCCTTTTTACCCTCTTGATCAGGTTATTGAGCCCTTCGGTGGGGCCGTTGGTCAGCCTGGTCCGGTGGAAGGCCATGATCTTTTCGAACCAGCGTTTCAGGGTCCGCCCCAGCCTTCTCAGCTCGGGGGAGTTGGCCGGGGAGCTGATGCGCTCGATAATCTCGGTGAGGCGCTCGGCGGCCTCGGTGGGCGAAGGGATCTCGTAGAACTCGGCCAGGGCCTCCTTCACCCGGTAGGCCAGAGCCACCTCGGCGGTGGGATCCCCCAGGCCGAGCAGGGAGGCCAGGCGTGCGGTGGTCTTCTCGTCCAGGTCCCGCTCTCTCATGACCAGGAGCTTCCTGGACTTGTACAGAGGATCCTGGGTGTGCCCCCGGTGGCCGGTGGCCCGAGAACCTCAGACCCCGCTAAGAGCTGAAGAGCCAGATTAAATACGAATGTCACACCCGCAGTGCATTGTGGTGATGCACTTTTGTAGGTGTGACCTCGTCAGTTTTGTATGTAACCCCTGGTGGGCCCGGCGGGACTCGAACCCGCGACCAAGGGATTATGAGTCCCCTGCTCTAACCGACTGAGCTACAGGCCCGGATAGATACTACCGGCGCTCACGAACCTCGAAGCGAGGAGACGCACGGCTGCGCGGGCCGCTCAACTCGCAGCTCCGCCTAACTTTCAATACGTGGACCTGAACGGTGACGTCGGCGAATACTTTGCCAGCAACAGGCACGGCGACGACGGAGAACTCATACCACTGCTGACCAGCGCAAACGTGGCCTGCGGCTTCCATGCTGGCGATCCGCTCAGCATGTCGGAAACCGTTGGACGCTGCCTTGACGCGGGCGTCTCGATCGGCGCCCACCCCTCCTACCCAGACCAAGCCGGCTTCGGACGGCGCTACCTGGCGATGACCTCGGCCGAGCTGCGCGCGACCGTCATCTATCAAGTGTCGGCCCTGGTGGGAATGGCGCGGGCGGCCGGCGCCACGGCCCGGCATGTGAAGGCCCACGGCGCCTTGTACAACCGCATGTTCGCCGACAACTCGGAGGCGCGTGCCTTCGTCGAGGCAATCGCCCAGCTGGACGACGACCTGGTCATACTCGGTCAGCCCGCGAGCGCCCTTGAGGCGGAGGCGGAGCGCCTCGGGATCCGCTTCGCACGCGAAGGCTTTGCCGACCGGCGCTACCGGCAGGACGGCACTCTCGTCCCTCGCGACCAGGCGGGAGCCGTCATCCACGATCTCGACCAGCAGGTCGCACAAGCCATCGCATTGGCAAAGGGTCAAGTCTTCCAGGGGGCCGAGGGGACGCTTCGACTCAGCGTCGACTCCATCTGCCTGCACGGCGACACCCCTGGCGCAGCAGGGGCGGCGCGAGCAATCCGTGATGCGCTTGTCGCGGGCGGCATCGAGATAGAGCCCCTTTGCTGACTTTCGGTCCCTTCGGAGAGGCCGCGCTTCTCTTCCGGTCAGCGGAGGCCGGGGAAGTCGAAGCCATCTGTTTTCGGCTCGCCGAGGATCCCCCGGATTTCGTGACCGACGTGGCATGCTCCAGCCGCGCGGGGCTGGTCACCTTCGATCCGTCCTTGTCGGGGCCCGACGAGGCGGAGGCAGCGGTACGCAAGGCGGCAGAGGACGTCGCGAGGGTACCGGTCCGGCCCGCACGCGAGTTTCGCATACCAGTCGTCCTCGATGGTGTGGATCTGGCCGAACTGCTGGAAGGTGCCCATGCCTCGCTTCAGGAATTTGCGGAAGAACTCACCTCCAGGTCCTTCCCGGTCGCTCATCTGGGATTCGCGCCCGGCTTCGTCTATTTGGACGGGCTTTCGGAACGATTCCGGCGCCAGCGCAGGGCCTCGCCGCGCACCCGGGTGCCCGCAGGGTCGGTGGCGATCGGCGGGTCGTACTTGGGCATTTACGGAGCCGCCACCCCGGGAGGATGGAACCTGGTTGGCACAACCCGCCAACATCTCTTCGACGAGCACCGCGACCCGCCGATGGAGTTGCGCCCCGGAGACAGCATCCGTTTCTCGGTTGTCGCTGAACATGACAAAGAGCCTCCCCATCAGCAGGACGCCGGCGAAACGGATCCCTCCGCTCACGCGACCCTGGAGGTCCTGGAGGCAAGCGGGGCGGCATGCATCGAGGACGGCGGAAGGCGTTGCTCGGGAATCTGGGCGGTTCCGCGCTCCGGTGCCGCCGACCCATGGGCACATCACCTCGCCAACCTGCTGGCAGGCAACCCGGCAACGGCGCCCGCCATCGAAATCCCTCTCGGCCGGCTCAGGTTGCGGGCCCTCGCGCCGCTCCATCTGGCCAGCTCGGGAGTGGGCCTCCGGATAACCCTGGATGGCCACCCGGTGGAGGAAGGCCACTGCTTTCCTGTCGCGGAAGGCCAGCTTGTGGAAGTCACCGCCTCACCCGAATCGACCTACGGATACCTCGCGGTAGCAGGTGGCATCCACGCCCGGCGCTGGTTCGGATCGGCCTCTCATGACAGGCTTTCCGGCTTCGGGACCCCTCCGCCCGCCTCAGGGCAGACGCTTCTGGCGCTACCGCCCGGCGCACCACCCAAGGACCACCTGCTCCCAAGCCGCCCAGCGCGGACCCGGATCAGGGTCGTCAAAGGGCCGCACTTCGAGAGCTTCAGCGAGGAAGAGCGCAGCCTGCTTGTGCAGGCCGAATTCACGATCGCCGTCGCCTCGTCACGCGTCGGGGTGCGTCTGGCAGGGTCAGCCTTCCCGATGCGGGAGAACCGGGCGCTCGCCGAGAGCGAGCCGCTGGCGCTGGGAGCCATCCAGGTGCCTCCAGGTGGCGAGCCCATCGTCATGCTCGCCGATCACCCCGTCACCGGCGGCTACCCGGTGATCGCGACAGTTATCTTGGCCGACCTGGACCTGATCGCCCAGCCACGCCCGGGCTCGGTGGCTCGCTTCCAATACGTCGATGCCGAGGATGCCAGGTCCGCCTATCGGCAGCGCCTTGCAACCGAGTCGCGACTGGCCGTGGGGCGCCGGCCCTTGGACGAGCTCAAGTCCACGGAGCGTTGAAAGGGCATCCGCCTTGGCTGGGACGTGCCGGCGGCGCTCCCGGCGGCGGGACAGGCAAGTGGAGCCCCCGGTCATGACCACCAGCCACTCCTGACGGGAGCCGCGCCGGACAACGAAGGCTGCCAACCCTAGCCGTGGATGGGAACCAGGCTCCAGGTGGCCCCTGCGTTGGTGGTCCGCCCCAGCTGGTTGCCGAAGCCACTCCAGCTGGACGTCTGGGTGCTCCAGAAGGCGTAGCCGACCTCGGGTGTGGTGAAGCCGACCAAGTTCCATTCTCCGGTCGAGTTGAGAGCGGCTTGCACCGCCTGCCAGGTCGCTCCCCCGTCGGTGGTCCGAATCAAGGGGTACCCGCCGCTCGGGCCACCGGGAAGGCCGTAGGACTCCACCGCGACCTGGGGCGAAGCGCCTGCCAAGACCGAACCGGCCGGAGCCGAGGTAGGTGTGGTCCCTGTGTCGGGACCCACCTGGGAAAAGTAGGCGCCTCCGTCGGACGAGAGGTAGGCAAAGTCGAAATGCCCGCCGGAGCAGTCGGCCCAGACAACGCTGTCGCTGACCGGGGAATAGCGGCAGAACACCCCTGGAACCGGCTGCGGCTCAGTAACGAAGGTTGCGCCCCCGTCCGTCGAGTGGAGAAGGCCTTGTTCTCCAGCGCCCAACCATCCTTGG
>JAKAOC010000048.1 GCA_021823385.1 Actinomycetes bacterium | reverse complement strand
ATCCAGCGAGGCGACCATCGACTCGGGGTCGGTCACAAAGTAGGGGGAAATGTAGCCCTTGTCGAAGCGCATGCCCTCGACCAGGTCCATCTCCATGCCGAAGGTCTGGGACTCCTCGACGGTGATGACGCCGTCCTTGCCAACGCGGTCGATGGCGTCGGAGATGAGCCCGCCGATCTCGGTGTCGGCGGCGGAGATGGAGGCGACCTGTGCGATCTGGTCCTTGGAGTCCGTCTCACGAGCAAAGCTCTTCAGAGACGCCACCGCCGCCTCGACGGCCTCCTCGATGCCGCGCTTCAGGCTCATCGGGTTGGCGCCTGCGGCAACGTTGCGCAGACCCTCGCGGACCATCGACCAGGCAAGGACGGTAGCGGTGGTGGTTCCGTCACCGGCGACGTCGTCGGTCTTCTTGGCGACTTCCTTCACCAGCTCTGCACCGATGCGCTCGTAGGGGTCCTCGAGCTCGATCTCCTTGGCGATGGAGACACCGTCGTTGGTGATGGTGGGAGCGCCCCACTTCTTCTCCAGGACGACGTTGCGGCCCTTGGGGCCGAGCGTCACCCTGACGGCGTCGGCAAGCTGGTTCATGCCTGCTTCAAGGGCGCGACGCGCCTGCTCGTCAAAGGCAATCAGTTTTGGCATTTAGGGATCCCTCCATTGGGTTACCGTTTAGCACTCTCAATACTAGAGTGCTAACTTCCGGTTCGTGCGGAGTCTCCCGCCAAAAAAATTCGCTAGGAGGCACCGCCTGCAACCGCGGGAACGATGGAAAGCACCTGGCCGGCGGCCACGGGGGTGTCCACCCCGTCGAGGAAGCGCACGTCCTCGTCCGCCAGGAACACGTTCACGAAGCGTCGCAGGTTGCCACCGTCGTCGAAGAGGCGGTCTGCGAATCCGGGGTAGCTCTTGCCAAGCTCGGTCAGGACCTCTCCGACCGTCTTGCCCTCCACGGACACCTCGGAAACTCCATCGGTGAGGCTGCGAAGCTGGGTGGGTACCCGCACGGTGACTGACACTATCTTGCGCTCCTTTGCGTCTTGAGGAACCCGAAGAACGAGTCCAGGGAAGGATCGATGGTGATGGTCGGGCCGGCCCCGGTCATCGCTTCGACAGTCTTGAGCCCGTTGCCGGTCACATACGCGACGGTCTTCTCGTCCTTGCCGATCACGCCTTCACGGGCAAGCTTGACCAGAGTTGCGATGGTGACGCCTCCCGCGGTCTCGGCGAAGATCCCCTCGGTCTGGGCAAGAAGGCGGATGCCGTCCAGAACCTCTTCGTCGGTGACCGACCCGAAGGATCCGCCGGTCCGCCGCACGATGTCGAGGGCGTAGTAGCCGTCGGCCGGGTTGCCAATGGCCAACGACTTGGCGATGGTGTCGGGCTTTACCGGGCGAATGACATCGACTCCGCTGGCAAAGGCGGTCGCCACCGGCGAGCAGCCTGCCGCCTGAGCCCCCGAGATCCGGACTTTTGGCTCCTTGTCGAGCAGGCCGACACGATACAGCTCCTGAAATCCCTTGTGGATCTTGGTGAGCTGGCTGCCCGAGGCGACCGGCACCACCACGTGGTCCGGGGCCCGCCAGCCGAGCTGCTCGGCAACTTCGAAGGCCAGGGTCTTCGAACCCTCCCCGTAATAGGTGCGCACATTCACGTTCACGAACGCCCAGTCGGGCTCCTCCGAGGCGATCTCGGCACAGAGCCGGTTGACGTCGTCGTAGTTGCCGTCGATCGCCACCAGGTTGCCGCCGTAGACGGCGGTGGTGGTGATCTTGGCACGTTCGAGGTTGGCTGGGACGAAAACGTAGGCTTCCATGTTCGCCCAAGCAGCGTGAGCGGCAACCGAGTTGGCGAGGTTGCCGGTGGAGGCGCAGGCGGCCACCTTGAGGCCCAGCTCCCTGGCCCGCGACAGCGCCACCGAGACCACCCGGTCCTTGAACGAGCCGGTCGGATTCAGCGTGTCGTTCTTGATCCAAAGATCCGAGAGGCCCAGTGCGTTGCCAAGGCGTTCGGCGCGCACCAGCGGAGTGAAGCCCGCCCCTAGGGAGACGTACTGCTCGCCCTCCACCGGGAGCAGGTCACGGTAGCGCCAAATGGAGAGGGGGCCATTGGCGATCGACTCGTGGCTGACGTGGGCCGCAATGGCGTCGTAGTCGTAACGAACCTCTAGCGGGCCAAAGCAGAACTCGCAGACGTGCAGTGCCTTGGCTTCGTAGGTCTGGCCGCATTCCTTGCACACCAGGCATTCCACGTATGACACTTTGGGTCACACCTCCTCATCGATCGGGCATTGGCACCTGGTCGCTCGACTGGTTGCCGCGGCATCTTCGGGCCCGTCCCTACACCGCTCTTGATGATCTCGATTGTGAAAGTTCGATCGGGTTCCCGATTCTAGACAGCCGGGAGATTCAGGACGGCCGTCCCCAGCTGCGCGAGAAGACCGAAAGTGCCTGGCTCACGCACTCTCCGGCCTGGGTAAGAGACCTCTCCGCGCCGAACTCGGCCGCAAGCTCCAGCAGCTCGGCTCCCTCCGCGCTCAGACGCCGTCTTCCCTCCTCCGTGGCTGTGCCGGCAACTACCAGGCACCTCCTGCCGTGCCGGGCCGCCAGGGTCACCACGCTGCCCACCACCTTGCCGTTGAACGACTCGTCGTCGAGAAGGCCCTCTCCCGTAATCACCAGGTCAGCGGCCTCTACCAGGTCGTCCAGCCCGAGATATTCGGACACCACGGAGAATCCCTCGACGATTTCCGCACCGGCCGCCCAAAGCATCCCCGACAGCCCGCCGGCCGCGCCGGATCCGGTCACGCCCCTTGGATCGCGGCCAAAGCGGCGAAATAGCAGTTCGGCGCTCCCGGCCAGGCGCCGCTTCAGGAAGGCGACCTGGACGGCGGTCGCGCCCTTCTGCGGGGCAAACTCCTCAGCCGCGTCGAGGTAGGACGTGCGAACGTCGACAGCCGCCGACACCGATGAACCGGCCGGGATTCCGCGAGGCCCCAGCGCCTCGAGGGCGCCCATGCCGCCGTCCGTCGTTGCAGAGCCGCCACATCCGACCACGACGTGCTGGGCGCCTCGTTCAAACGCAGCCCGTATCAGAACTCCGGTGCCGTAGGTGCTGGCGGCCACCGGGTCGTTCTCTGCCGGACCCCCCAAAAGAGCCAAGCCGGATGCGCGTGACATCTCCACCACAGCATCTCCGCCGGGCAGCACCGAAAAGGAGGCGGTGATCGGCCTCATCAGGGCATCCACCGTCTCGACCTCAACCAGCCTGCCATCAAGTGCTTCGATCAGGCCCTCTCCCCCGTCGGAGACGACTCGCCCGTCAACTTCGGCCACCGCCGTAAGAGCCGAGCGGGCCGCGGAAATGAACTCCCTGGAGGCAAGCGTCCCGCGAAACTTGTCGGGGAGAAGCAGGACTCGCACGCCATGCACTCTAGCCCGCATCGACCAGGCACCCCGGGCCGGACCCACGCGACGGGCTGGGCTAGTTTCTAGTCAATGGCTGAATATTTCGTGGTTTCGAATCGAGGGCCCTACAGCGCCTACCTGCGCGACGGGCAGCCGGCTCTTAAGCGAGGTGCCGGCGGCCTGGTGACAGCCATGCTGCCACTGGTGCGCCAGGGCACGATGGCCTGGACCTTCCCAATCTCCACCGAGCCCGAAGCCGCCGCGCTCTCCGAAGGGCTCTATGGTAAGGAATTGCCGGGCCTCGATCCGGTGCCGGTCGACCCAAGCGACTACGACGGTGCCTACAACCGGATCTCGAACGAGATCCTCTGGTACATGAACCACGGGATGTTCTCCCTGAGCCGCACCCCCTCCTTCGACTCGCGCTTCTACACATATTGGAAGCAGTACAGCTCGTACAATGAGGTCATCGCCGAGCATCTGGCCGAAACACTTCCCCAAGGAGCCGCCGTGCTCCTACAGGACTACCACGTGTTCCTGGTCCCGAAGTTCCTGCGCGGCCTGCGCCCCGACCTGCGCCTCTCGCTCTTCCTGCATACGCCGTTCGCCGACCCCGGGGAGTTCTCGGTGCTGCCCTCCTCAGTGGCCTCCGAGCTCCTTACCTCCCTGGGCAACCTGGATCGCATGGGCTTTCACAGCCATCGCTGGAAGGATAACTACCTCGCAACCGCCAAGGTCAACGGAGCCCACCCCGCGGGATCCGCATGGGTCCGCCCGCTGGGCTCGGACCTCGGCGAGCTGCAGGACTCGTCGCGCATGCCGGCAGTCGCGGAGCGTACTGAGGAGCTCGCGTCCCTTGCCAAGGGGCGCCGCATCATCGGCAGGGTTGACCGGATGGAGCCGTCGAAAAACATCCTGCGAGGGATCGAGGCAGTCGTAGAGCTGTTCAAGTTCTACCCCTGGCGAATGCTGGAAGTCGTGCACATCGCCAATTGCTACCCGAGCCGCGGGGCGCTGAACGACTACGCCTCCTACGCCTCAGAGGTGATCGCGGCCGCGGAGGAGGCGAACACGTATCTCCGGGCCATGGCCAAGATGCTCGGCTTCGAGCCACCGGGCGACCCGATCGAGGTAATGAGCGTTGATGACTACGCCCTCTCGATAGCACTGCTTCGCCAGTCCGACGTCCTGCTGGTCAACCCGATCCGCGACGGCCTGAACCTGGTGGCCAGCGAGGGTCCGCTTCTCAACCTGAAGGACTGCCCGTTGGTCCTCTCGCGCAACGCCGGTATCGCCGAAGTTGTTGACGACGCGGCCCAGATCGTCAACCCGTTCGACGTGCGGGAGACGGCGCTGGCTCTCTTCGCCGCCCTGCAGCTGGACGAAGATGAGCGCAAGACGAGGTCGGCAAAACTGCGCTCCGCTCTGGCCGCGCATAGCCCAACACTCTGGATGGAGGCTCAGATCTCGGATTAGGAGGGCAACACGGCCCGGAGGAGCTGGTCCAGCACGAATGCGAGTTCGTCCTGGTCCCTAACGTGGACCTCGCTCAACCCAAGCAGCTCGGGCGGAGTCTCGAAACCTCCTTGAACGAGTATCGCGACCCTGGGTTCGCCGGCAAGGCGCTGCTCGTGCATGGTCTTGAACACCTCGAGGTCCCCGTAGTCGTCGCCCGCGAAGACACATGGAACTCCGCTCTCAAGGATGCCGAGTGCCGCGGCGCGCTTGCTCGGCGCGGACTCCGGGGCAATCTCGAAGACCATCTTCCCCACCAAGGCGCTGAGACCGTGGTTCGGCAGCACCATGTCGATCCAGTTCAGCAGCGGCTCTCGCATTTCCGGCGCGTTGCGGTAATGAAAGGCGAGGGAGGCACCTTTGTCCTCGAAGAGAATCCCGTCGACCGGTGCTTCCAGCCACTGACGCCGAACCTCGTCCAACATCGCAAGCTGCTCCTCGTCCAGATGGGCGGTCGCCAGAACGTTCCCCAGAAGGTCGGCTCGAATCAGCCCATATTGGCCGTACAGCTCCACGTGTCCGGGGCCATCCTCCTCCCTGAGGAAAGCGAGCTGTTCAGCGAGGAATCCGACAGACCTTCCCGAGATTATGGACAGGCGTGCATGGGATGCGATGCGCTTGAGCACCAGCGCCATCGAGGGATGAGCCCGTGCTTGCGAAGGCACGGAGACTATCGGCGCTATGGTGCCATCGAAATCCAGTATGAACGAGACTCCACCGCCCGCGCGAACGAGCTCGGCCGTCGCCGAGGCCAGCTCCGCGTATACCTCAGCCGGCAACGTCAGTCCCGAGAACCACGTTCACATCGGATGGATAGATATTGGGCAGCGGCGCAGCGGCGGTGAAGGGTTTGGCCGCCGAGGCCGGAAGGCCAAGGAGTTCCGCAACCGCCTGTCCAGCCACCTGGAAGCCCGAGTAGTAATAGACGGTCGTCGTCGTCAGGTTGGACACCGTCGCGTTGATGGGAACGACGACATTGAAGTCAAGGCTCTGGAGCTTCTTGGTGATGCGGCCGGCTGCGCCGGCAACACTCGTCCCGTTTGCCACCCTCACGGTCACCTGGGCATTGGCGGGGTTGGCTCCGGCTGCGATTGCCGGCTGTGTCGTCGTGGTAACCACAATCGTCGTCGGCGGAGCCGTGGTGACCGTAGTACTGGGCGCCGTGGTAGTTGAAGGCTGGGGCACGACGGTCGTGGACGGAGCCAGATCCGCCGCCGAAGTCTTGCCTGCCGCCAGGCCACCCGCGTTGCGAAGGTTGCCGATCCCGAGCACGATTGCCAGAATCAGGCAGACGCTGATGATCAAGGCAACCGTCTCACGTCCCGCACGGTCGCCCGATGGCAGTCCACCGCTAGTGGTCCCATCGCCACCCGTTTGCCCCCGGGGACGCACACGCCTCGGGGTGTACGGCACCGATGCACTTGCCGCCAAGCGCTCCGGGGCGCTGGGCCGAATGTGCCGCTCGGCGACTCGCTGCCGGGGCCGATGCCTCAAATCACCCGCTGATGCGGAACTCGGCTTGGCCAATGGCGGATCGATCCGCTCCTGAGCCTGAAGATTCCATTGCGGTGGCTCCCAGGTCGAGCCCTCCGCTGCGAAATGGCGCCCGGCGGGTCGGCGCAATGGCAGGCCCGTCGACGCGCTGTTGGCCTCTTGGCCCGAGGCGCCAACCGAACCGGCGCTGGTTAGCTCTGCATGCGAAGGCTGCGCCGGATCCGATTTCTCCGCCACCAAAGAGTCGTCGGCATCAGGTACGACCCGCTCGGTGCCAAGAGAGGAAGGTTGCCCCAAGCGCGTGACGGAAGCCCGAAAACCACCGAGTCCAGCTGCAAGACGGCCCAAGGGTTGCCCGTGCTCCGTTGGGGCCCCCGACGGTTTTCGAGTTGGAAGCTCCACCTCCTCAACTTGAAAGAAGAAGTTCTTCGCCTTTTCGAGGATCACCGGCCAGACCGCCGGTGCCGCACTGGCGGTCGGCATCCCCACCTGGTCATGACCGAGCGTCGCATCGACGGGTCCACGTGTCTCGGCTATGGCCGCGTCGGTTTGCGCCAAGCCCGGATCTACCCACGGAGAAGCGCCGGCGTCATCGTGTTCGCGCACATCAGAAAGAGTCTCCGGGTGCGTGACCCGGGAGAAGAAGCGCTTGACGCCTCCTGACAGGCTTTCGGCCCAGGGCTGGGCGGTCGGAACGTCGATGTCCGGCGGTGATGACTCTTCACCCCATGGCTCGTCTGGCGCAGGCTCGATACGTGAACGAGAAAAGAAGCGGTGCTTCCGATCGACGTATGCTGGCTCCTCATCCTCGAAAAAAGCGCCCTCAGGGTAAGCGGTCTCGTCCGCCTCAGGCTCACGGACCGACGGCTCCGAAAAGAGGGATCGCGCAAAGGGAGCGCTGATGGGGCTCGAAGATGGCTCACTCGCCTCTTCACCGGCGTCCTGAGCCACTGGGGAGCTGTCATCTCCTGCTCGCCCGAAGATGCGTGGCGTGCGCTGGGACGCCTTGATCGCTCGGGTAGGCGAGGATGTCGCCTCATCCGAGGAATCCTCCGCTACGCGGAAGTTCGCTTCAGCTTCGGGGTCGACGGATGTCTGGGAGACTTCACTCTTGGTGCCGCCCAACAATCGATGTGGCAGTTCTTCCGTTTTTCCGGCTAGGAGCGATAGGCCACGCCTCAACTGCGACTTGGAGGTTTGCTTTGATGTTGCCGCCTTGCGCTCGATGGCCTTGGCGGCGGCGGACTTCTTCTTGCGTATCTCTGGATCGAAGTCGCCGCGGAAGATGTCGTCAGATGGATACCTGCCCTCAACCATGAGCTTTCCTCCCCGTGGCCATCGGGTTCGGCCCCACGATCGCTGCGGTCACAAAACGACAACGCCCGTAAATAACATTATTGTAGTTTGCCGCACCGAGTGCACACAGGCTTGCAACATCTCGGCGAAACATGTCTTATTGCCACTCGGAGTCGGTCAATTCCAAGCGAACACGCACTCCAGTAAATTATGCCACGGCCGCCGCCGGATCGTTTTGGTCAAAGGGTCCATGCACTCGAACCCCGCCCCTGATCCCTTGACCTTCCGGACGCCTCCGCCTGCGAGATCTTCTCTTATGATTTATATGCCCTGGGCATGGTAGCCCGCGGGGGAACGCCGGTGTGGCGCAGTTGGTAGCGCAGGCGACTTGTAATCGTCAGGTCGTGGGTTCGAGTCCCACCACCGGCTCGGATTTTTTACGTCTGATCAGGGATCCTATTGCGCTAAACGCAGGCGAGCCAGCTCGAAAAGTGTGATGGCCGCCGCGTTCGAAACGTTCAGCGAGTCGAGCTTGCCCACCTGCGGAATCCGAACCAGGCGGTCGCAACGTTGAGCCGTGAGTCGTGCCAGTCCGCGATCCTCGGCACCCAGTACCAGCGCCACCCGGGAGGCTTCGCCGGCAGTGAGCGCATAAACGCTGCTCTTGCCGCGCACGTCCAGTCCAATACGGGTGATGTCCATCTTTTCCAACTGCAGAAGCGCGTTAGGGATGCCGGGAACCAAAGCGAACTGCAGGTACTCGACCGCCCCTGCCGCCGCCTTCGCCACCGTCGGCGTTATCAGGGAAGTCCGATTCTGAGGAAGCACCACTCCGGTGGCTCCGGCAAGTTCCGCCGAGCGCAGCACGGCGCCGAGGTTGTGGGGATCGGTTATGCCGTCAACCACGACGAGGAACGGCTGGCCGGACGACTCGACCAACTCATCGAGGTCAACCTCGCGCAGCGCCGCAGCGCGGGCGAGCACGCCCTGGTGCCCCTCAGAGCGGGTGGCCATCTCGAACTTTCGGCGGGAGGCCGTGATGAGTGGGACACGCCGGGAAACGCAAAGGTTGGCGATCTCCTCGACAACTCCCTTTCGCTGGACGGACTCCTCGATCCAGACCTGCTCGACGCGCCGACGACCGGCTGCCAACAGCTCTCGCACCGCCTGCCGGCCTTCTATCTGCTCGCCGCCCAGGGACCGGCGCCTCACCACGTTGTGCCGCTCGGTGCTCTGCCGCTGGCCCTGGCTCTTGTTTCTTGGCTCCTTGGCCATATGTCAAATCCTTCCGGCCGGCGCAGGCAAAACAGCCTCGGGCCGTCCCAAGCAGCGGCGGCGCAGGCGCGCAACCGGCAAAGTCGACAATACTAACCGCGCTGCAGGTGCATCATGGCCGAGGGGCGAGTAGTAGCGCCGTGGCGGTGCAAACCACGGCCTGCGCCTCCCCGAGCGGCCCCACGCCCTCGGGGCTCTTCGCCTTCACGCAAACCGGCGCGCCCACCACTTCGGACATGAGCGACTCCATCGCCGTCCGGAACGGCGCCAGGCGAGGAGCTTGGAGTATGACGGTCGAGTCGACGTTTATGATCTCGAATCCCGCGCCCTCGGCGACACGCACGCATTTGGCCAGCAGCGCGACCGAGTCGGCACCGGCGAGCGTTGGATCGGTGGCGGGAAAGTGGTCGCCGATGCCACCCAATCCAGCCGCACCGAGGATGGCATCGGCGATTGCGTGGCATACGACGTCGGCATCGGAATGGCCCACGGGCCCATTGGATCCCGCGACTTCCACCCCTGCCAGCAAGAACCTGCGCCGAGAATCGGAACTCAGCGGATGAAGGTCGAAGCCGCTCCCGACTCGCAGGCGCCTGAGGTCCCCTTCGGTCGTCATCTGCCCGACCCCTCCAGATATGCTCTGGCGAGCGCCCGGGCGACCACAAGGTCCGCCTGCGTCGTGATCTTCAGGTTGGTTCGCTCGCCGTCAACACAGGCTACGCGAACTCCCATCGCCTCGGCCGCGCCTCCGTCATCGGTGGTGTCCAATCCGCTTGCATGCACGGCCCTCAGGACATCGGCCCGAAAACCCTGTGGAGTCTGCGCGCCGAACATGTTCTCCCTGGGAACCGAGTGCAAGGAGCCGTCTTCGGCGAGCCTC